>CANJBX010000030.1 GCA_947472885.1 Hyphomicrobiaceae bacterium | reverse complement strand
TGGCTGGGGCGCCTGGATTCGAACCAGGGGATGGCGGAATCAAAATCCGCTGCCTTACCACTTGGCTACGCCCCATCAGCAATGTTGCCGAGCGGGCCGGACCATACTGGCGCGACCGGCCCTGTCAACGTCGCGGCGGGTTCAGCTCCGTCCGGGGCCCGACAACGCCCGATCAGGACAATACTGTATTCGTATGCTCGACTTCCGGTGGCGTGGCGAAACAGTGCCCGACGCAGGCGCGCCACGCCTTGAAGTCGTCCGAACCGCGAAAATCGACCGTGTGGTTCTCCAGCGTTTCCCACTGGATCATCAGCCGGTAGCGCGCCGGCTTTTCGATGGAACGATGCAGGGCGAGCCCCTTGCAGCCCTTTGCCCGCATGAAGATCGGCTTGGCCTGGCGAACGCCGGCTTCAAAGTCCGCTTCCATGCCGGGCTTGACATCGATCTGTGCGATTTCGGTGATCACGAGAAACTCCCATTGCAGCGGACTTATTGCCTCAACGCGCGAGGTTCCCTCGCCGCTTGGGCAGCATCGTAGCAACCCACTAACGGCAAGGCGAGGCCACCGCTGCTACCTGATTCTGCGGATTTTGGCCGGCCGGATTGCCTGTGCGGCGCGGCCCAACCCGGCTTTCGCCGCCGAGGGGCCGGGGCTACATTCGTGAGGCCGGAGGCCACAATGTATCGCTCGCCCGTTGAAAGCATCGCCTTCACCTTGCGCAATGCCGCGGATTTCGAAGCCGCACGCGCAGAAGGAATTTACGGCGACCTCGGCGCCGACGATATCGACGCCGTGCTGGAAGAAGCCGGCAAGTTCGCCAGCGACGTGATCGCGCCGCTCAACATGATCGGCGACAAGTTCGGTACGCCGTTCAAGGACGGCAGAATAACCATGCCGCCCGGCTGGAAGGAGGCCTACGCGGCCTGGGCGGCGGCCGGCTGGAACGGCCTAGCGTCGCCTGAACAATGGGGCGGACAGGGGTTGCCGCAAGCGGTCAATATCGCCTGTATCGAGATGTGGAACTCGGCCTCCGCCGCATTCGGCGTCGGCCCGGTGCTGACCATGGCCGGCATCGACGCGCTGGCCGGCCACGGCTCGGACGAACTCAAGCGCATCTACCTGCCCAAGATGATTTCGGGCGAATGGATGGGCACGATGCAGCTCACGGAGCCGCAGGCCGGCTCCGATGTCGGCGCGCTGCGCACCAAGGCGGAACGCGCGGGCGACGGCACCTACCGCATCACCGGACAAAAAATCTTCATCACCTACGGCGAGCACGAACTCACCGACAACATTATCCATCTCGTGCTGGCGCGTCTCTCCGATGCGCCGCCGGGCACGCGCGGGATCTCGCTGTTCGTCGTGCCAAAATTTCTGGTCAATGCGGACGGTTCTTTAGGCGCACGGAACGATGTCCGCGCGCATTCCATCGAACACAAGATGGGCATTCACGCCTCGCCGACCTGCACCATGGTCTATGGCGACAACGGTGGCGCGGTCGGCTACCTCGTCGGCGAGGAAAATCGCGGCATGTCCTACATGTTCGTGATGATGAACCGCGCGCGGCTCGCCATCGGTGCCCAAGGCGTTGCCATCGCCGAAGCGGCGACGCAACGCGCCGCCGCTTATGCACGCGAGCGCAAGCAGGGCCGCACCGCGGCGATGAACGCCACGCAATCCTCTGCAATCATCGAGCATGTCGATGTGAAGCGTATGCTGATGACCATGCGCGCCATGACCAATGCGGCGCGCGCGATCTGCTACACCACCGCCGTCGCCCTCGACCGCAGCGAGCGCAGCAAGGACCCCGCCGCCCGCGCGGCCGCCAATGAACGTGCCTCGCTGCTGACGCCGATAGCAAAAGCCTTTTCCACCGATGTCGCCACGGAAGCGGCTTCGCTCGGCATTCAGATCCATGGCGGCATGGGCTTCATCGAGGAAACCGGCGCAGCGCAGCTTTATCGCGATGCGCGCATCACCCAGATCTACGAAGGCACCAACGGCATCCAGTCCATCGACCTTGTGATGCGCAAGCTGCCGATGTCAGGTGGTGCCACGGTGCGCGGTTATATCGGGGAACTTCGCGGCATCGTCGCCGACATCAACGCCGCCAATGATCCCGCCTTCGGCGCGACCGGCAAGCGGCTCGGTGAAGCCGTCGATCAGCTTGAGCGCGCCACCGAATGGCTGTTGCCAAAGATCGCCGGCGCACCGGAACAGGCGCTCGCCGGCGCGACGCCATACCTCCGGCTGTTCAGCCTTGCCACCGGCGGCTGCATGCTGGCCAAGGATGCGCTGGCGGCGACACGCGGCAATGGCAACGGCACACTCCCGGCCGCGCCGATGATTGCAGCGGCAAGGTTCTTCGCCACCAATATCGCCATCGGCGCGTCGGGGCTCGCGGAGACCGTGGTCGATGGCGCAGATTCCATCGACGCCATTCCCACCGAAATGCTCGGGTGAACCGCACATGACCGACCACGTCATCGTCACTGACGAGGGCCAGATCCGCATTGTGCGGATGAACCGCCCCGACAAAAAGAACGCCCTCACCCATGCGATGTACGCGGCAATGACCGAAGCGCTCAACAGCGCCAACGGCAACGACGCCATTCGCTGCATCGTCATCTGCGGTGTACCCGGCGCATTCTCTGCTGGCAACGACCTGCAGGACTTCCTTGCGATGGCGACCGGGACGGAGGGCCTCGCGCGGCCGGTGCGCGACTTCCTGCCCGCCCTCGTCCATTGCCAGAAGCCCATGGTTGCAGCAGTTTCCGGCATCGCTGTCGGTATCGGCACGACCATGCTGCTGCATTGCGACCATGTCGTCGCGGCAAACACGGCCCGGTTGATGACGCCGTTCACCAACCTCGGCCTCGTACCGGAGTCAGCGTCAAGCCTGATCGGCCCTCGGCTGATGGGCCATGCGCGCGCCTTTGCATTCCTGGTGATGGGACGCCCACTCGACGCCATGCAGGCGCACGAGGCTGGCATCGTCAACACGGTCGTCGCACCGGAAGAAGTCGATAACGAAGCCATGAAGGCTGCGCGCGAAATCGCCGCGCTGCCACCGGGCGCGGTCGCAGCCTCGCGCCGGCTGCTGCGCGGCATGCCGGACGAACTCATCGCCCGCATCGACGAAGAAGCCGAATTATTCAAGCAGCGTCTCAAGTCGCCAGAGGCGCGCGCGGCATTTCAAGCCTTCATGTCAAAAAACAAATAACGCGGGAGGCTCATTATGTCGCTCAAGGGCAAGACGCTGTTCATCACCGGCGCCTCACGCGGCATCGGCTTGGCAATCGCGTTGCGCGCGGCGCGCGACGGCGCCAACATCGCGGTCGCCGCCAAGACCGATACGCCGAATCCAAAACTGCCCGGCACCATTCACAGTGCCGCCGAGGAAATCGAGAAGGCCGGCGGTCATGCCCTGCCGCTGATGGTGGACGTGCGCGACGAGGCCGCCGTTGCCGGCGCCATCGAGGCGACAGTCAAGCAATTTGGCGGGCTCGATATCGTCGTCAACAACGCCAGCGCGATCCAGCTCCTGCCGACGACTGCGCTCGACATGAAGCGATTTGATCTGATGCATCAGATCAACACGCGCGGCACTTTCATGGTGTCGAAATATGCCATCCCGCATCTCGAGAAATCCGCCAACGGTCATATCCTCATGCTGTCGCCGCCGCTCGACATGAAGGAAAAATGGTTCGCCCGCCACACCGGCTACACCATGGCGAAGTTCGGCATGAGCATGGTGGTGCTTGGCCTTGCTGGCGAACTGCGCAGCAAGGGTATCGCGGTCAACGCGCTGTGGCCGCGCACGACGATTGCGACCTCGGCGATCAAGAACCTGCTCGGCGGCGACGCCATCATGCGCATGTCGCGCACCACAGACATCATTTCCGATGCTGCCCACGCCATCTTCGAGAAACCCGCCAGGAGCTTTACCGGCAACTTCCTGATCGACGACACGTTCCTCGCCGGCGAAGGCGTGACCGACTTCGACCGCTATCGTGCCGATCCGACGCAGCCGCTGTCACCAGATTTCTTCGTGCCCGAGGACAGTGTGCCACCGAAAGGCGTCAGTCTCGCCGCCAAGGGATAGGGAAACGCGAAATACGCAACCTTTTGCTTCGTAGTTCTTTTATGTCTTGCCGCTACGTCATTGGAGACACATCTATAAAAAGCGGCTTTACGCTTCGCGGCATCAGGAATTGCGCATGACGACCCTGCTCATCACTCACCCTGCCGGTCTCGACCACCTGACGCCATCGGGCCATCCCGAACGGCCGGACCGGCTGCGCGCCATCGATCAGGCGCTGGAGCAAGAGAAGTTTCAGTCGCTCGTGCGGGTTCAGGCGCCGATGGCGGAAATTGAATCTATCACGCTGTGCCATCCGCGCGACTTCGTTGAGGAAATCCGCGACGCCTCACCCAAGGAAGGGCTGGTCCGCATCGACGGCGACACCGTGATGTCGCCCGGCACTTATGAAGCCGCGATCCGCGCTGTCGGCGGCGCGATGCTGGCGGTGGACGACGTGATGACGAAAAAAGCCTCGAACGCATTTTGCGCCACGCGCCCGCCGGGCCATCATGCCGAGACTGTGCGGTCGATGGGCTTCTGCCTGTTCAACTCCATCGCCGTTGCGGCGCGTCATGCCCGCAAGAAATACGGCGTAGAGCGCGTCGCGATTGTCGACTTCGACGTCCACCATGGCAACGGCACGCAGGAGATATTCTGGTCAGATCCCAGCGTGATGTATTGCTCGACCCACGAGATGCCGCTCTACCCCGGCACCGGGGCAAAGTCCGAGCGCGGCAACCACGAAAACATCGTCAACGCGCCGCTGCGTGCCGGCGATGGCGGCGAGCGTTTCCGCGAGGCATTCGAGACCACCGTGATCCCTCGCCTGCGCACGTTTGCCCCCGGCCTGCTGATGATTTCCGCCGGATTCGACGCCCATACCCGTGACCCGCTCGCCAACCTCAATCTGGTCGAGGACGACTTCAGCTGGGTCACGCGCAAGCTGATGGATGTAGCCGACGAAACCTGCGAAGGCCGCGTGGTATCGCTGCTCGAAGGCGGCTATGATCTGCAGGGACTGGCGCGCTCGGTCGATGCCCATGTCACCGCACTGATGCGCGGCTGACAGGTCGAACGCTGCTGCCGTTCACGCTAGGATTCGCCCGATTCGCAAGAGACCTACACAGTCAGGATTTTCCCGTGGCCGACAACACCCATGCCGACGTCAAAAAGCTCTCGTTCGAGAAAGCCATCGAGGAACTTGAATCGATCGTGAAGCGGCTCGAGGAAGGCAAGGTCCCGCTTGAGGAATCCGTCGCGATCTACGAGCGTGGCGAATCGCTCAAGCGCCGCTGCCAGGAGTTGCTGCAGCAGGCCGAGGCGCGGGTCGAGAAGATCACGCTGGATGCCTCCGGCAAGCCGAAGGGCAGCGAGCCGCTCGACGTTGGCTAATCCGATTGGGCTGACCTTCAGTAAATTCCGGGAATAATCCGCTTGGTGCGCGCCGCGTAATCTTCGTATTCCGCGCCGAACGCTGCCTGCATCATGCGCTCTTCGTTCCTGACGCGGCAGAAATAAAGCGTTCCAAAGCCGGCGATGCCGGAAAGTCCGGCAAGCCAGTTCGGCAGCAGCAGCGCCTGCGCAATCGCCCACATCCAGAACGCCGAATACATCGGATGGCGGACATAGCGGTAAACCCCGTGCGTGATCAATGCGTGCTTGTCACGCAGTTCCAGCGTCACCGACCATGAGCGGCCGAGATCGCGGTGCACCGCGTAGAAGAGATAAAGCGTGACGACAAACAACGCCGCGCCGAGCCACGCCAGCACAGGCTGAAAGGCGTAGGACGCAAATTTCGGCTGCTGGGTAATGACGTAGAACAGCGGGACCAGAAACAACCCGCTGAAGGAAATTCCCAACAGAACGCGCTCAAGCGGCTTCTGCGTGCTACTCGCAATCGCCGTCTTGCGGGAGCGGCGCTGGTGCGGATAGCGGATCGCCCACCACGCAATGCAGCCAAGGAGCCAGATAATCTTCGCAGCAGTCAGCGTCATCGGTCGCCTTTGAAGGGTTCGCGGTAGCTGCCGTCTTCGCCATAGGCGTCGAGCGCACCGGCATGGCGCGTGGACACGTCTTCGCACGAACCGGGTCCGGCCAGCAGCATGAAATAGTCGTACAGCGCGCGGCGCTCGTTCGCCATCACGAATTGATAGTGCAGCCGCATGTGGTTGAGCTTGTGGTGCGCGAACGTGTCCGGCGCCAGCATGTCCTTGAGACCGACGAGACAGATATGCGGCTTCTGCCCCGGCACATTGGCGTGAAACACACGCAGCGCCGCCGGATCGTATTTGTAGAAGCTGATCGGATCGCGCCGCGCCTGATACTCCGTCCAGAAGATTCCAGGCTCCGCCGCGATGCGCGCCATGCCGGCACGCAACTGCTTGCCCGCCGGATGCAGCGCAATCTTCGGAATGGTCGCCCCCACCGTCAGCAGGGAAATTTTTGGACCATGCGCAGCCAGCGCCGCGTCCTGCGCAAGCGCGCGCTCAATGACTTCCACCGCCATCGTTGCGCCGAGGCTGTGTCCGACGACCAGAATTTCATCGGCGTTGTTGTTGCGCGCCGCAGCTACAATGCGTTTTGCAAATCCATCGAGGCGTTGCTCGACATCCTTGCGCCGCCCATACATGAAGTCGCGCGCGAAAATCCAGTCGGCCAGCGCCTGGTCGATGCGCCAGCGCCGCCCCGGCCAGATTCTCAGCACCGCGAAGATCACAAGCGCGACCACAAGCGTTATCGCGATAGCAGCCAGCGTGCCCGCTCCTGCAAAGCACGCCAGCACCGCGCCCGCCGCTATTCCAGCCGCCGCAAATATCAGCAGGTAGAAAAACGGCATCATGAAAAACAGGCCGTAGCGCCAGCTCGCCGCGAAGTAACGGAAGGCCGTCCCACTGAACAGGAAATCCGCGAATGCGATGAAGCCCTCGAACAACCGGGGAATTGCCGGCCGCGCAAGATCGGCAGCGACCACGTCGTGCCAGTCGAGCGGCTCGAACACCGTGGAGGCGGTCCAGTTCGGTCCACGCGTCATCAGCGTCCAGCACGCGCTGCCTTCCACCGTTTCGATATCCGAAACGTTAGCGGAAACGCTCCACGTTTTTTCAAATTTGGCCGCCTCGCGCCGAAACCGCTTGTGCTGTGAGCCGAGGTCAATCGGGTCGTATCCGGCGAGGAAGAAAACGTGCCGCTTCGAAATCATCAAACCGCCCATCCCGCGTCCGGCCATGCCTGTGCAGCAATCGGAACAGGCCGTCAATGCGCCCCATGGAAAGTCTGCCAAAACGACCGCAAAGCCTGTTCAAACGCCCCATTTCTGATGTTATTTCAGGCCAAATTCCCTTTGAATTGTGCCGACTTGAGGTTAAGTCTAGCTGCAACAACGCGCGAAGCACCGGCGACCTGTTTCGCCAGGGAAATACCAATGTCCGGCCCTAAAACGCCCCTGCTCGACCAGGTGAAAACGCCGCGCGATTTGCGTAAGCTCGACGCCAAGGCGCTGCCGCAGCTTGCTGCCGAACTGCGTCAGGAAACCATCGATGCCGTCGCCGTCACCGGCGGCCATCTCGGTGCGGGCCTCGGCGTCGTCGAACTCACCGTCGCGCTGCATTACGTGTTCAACACGCCGGAAGATCGCCTGGTGTGGGACGTCGGCCATCAGGCCTATCCGCATAAAATTCTCACCGGCCGCCGCGACCGCATCCGCACGCTCCGGCAAGGCGCAGGTCTCTCGGGTTTCACCAAGCGCACCGAGAGCGAATACGATCCGTTCGGCGCCGCCCACGCATCGACCTCGATCTCCGCTGGCCTTGGCATGGCGGTCGCGCGCGATCTCGCCGGCAAGACCAACAATGTCGTGTGCGTGATCGGCGACGGCTCGATGTCAGCCGGCATGGCCTATGAGGCGATGAACAACGCCGGCGCGCGGGCCGAACGGCTGATTGTCATTCTCAACGATAACGATATGTCGATCGCACCGCCGGTTGGCGCGATGTCGTCATATCTGGCGCGGCTTGTTTCAGGTAAGCAATATCTGTCGCTACGCGAGGCCGGCAAGCAGCTCGCCAGGCACCTGCCGAAGTTCTTTTACGACAAGGCGCAGAAGGCCGAAGAGTACGCGCGCGGGTTCTGGACCGGCGGCACGATGTTCGAGGAGCTGGGTTTCTATTACGTCGGCCCCATCGACGGCCATAACCTCGACCACCTGCTCCCCGTTCTGAAGAACGTCCGCGACGCCGAGAGAGGCCCGATCCTGGTCCACGTCGTCACGCAGAAGGGCAAGGGTTATCCGCCGGCCGAGACTTCCGCCGACAAGTATCATGGCGTCGTCAAATTCGATGTTGCCACCGGCGCACAGGCGAAGTCGAAATCCAACGCGCCGTCCTATACCAAGGTGTTCGGCGAGAGCCTTGTCGCGGAAGCCCGGAAAGACCCCAAGATTGTCGCGATCAATGCCGCGATGCCCTCTGGGACGGGTCTCGATCTGTTTGCTGAAAAGTTTCCGGATCGCTCATTCGATGTCGGCATCGCAGAGCAGCACGCCGTAACATTTGCCGCGGGGCTTGCGACCGAAGGATACAAGCCGTTCGCCGCGATCTATTCGACCTTCCTGCAGCGCGGCTACGATCAGGTCGTGCATGATGTCGCGATTCAGAAATTGCCCGTGCGCTTCGCCATCGACCGCGCCGGCCTCGTCGGCGCCGACGGCCCAACCCACGCGGGCTCGTTCGACATTGCCTATCTCGGCTGCCTGCCAAGCTTTGTCGTGATGGCGGCGGCGGATGAAGCCGATCTGGTTCACATGGTCGCGACTGCGGTTGCCATCGACGACCGCCCCTCCGCGCTGCGCTATCCGCGCGGCGAAGGCCTGGGCGTAGAGATGCCCGCCGAAGGCAAGCCGCTCGAAATCGGCAAGGGTCGCGTCCTGCGTGAAGGCCACAAGGTTGCACTCCTCTCGTTCGGCGCGCGTCTCGGCGAATGCCTCAAGGCCGCCGACGAACTGGCCGCGCTCGGCCTTTCGACAACGGTTGCCGATGCGCGCTTCGCCAAGCCGCTCGACACCGACCTCGTGCTGCGCCTCGCGCGTAACCACGAAGTGCTGATCACCATCGAGGAAGGCTCCATCGGCGGGTTCGGTAGCTATGTATTGCAGGCGCTGGCGGATGCCGGCGCACTCGATGGCCACATCAAGGTTCGGTCGATGGTGCTGCCGGATACGTTCATCGACCACGACACGCCTGCGGCCATGTACGCCAAGGCGGGACTCGATGCACCGGGCATCGTCGCCAAAGTGTTCGAGGCGCTTGGCAAGAACCTTTCAGACACCGTGAAGCTCGCATGAACCAGGCCGCAGCATCGCCTGCCGTAACGTTTCTTTTGTTTACGGTCGCAAGCTTCCTGATGCTGCGCTACGCGCTGCGCACGTTCGCGCAGAACGACCGCGCCCGCTATGCGGCGCCGGTCATGATCTTCGTTGGTGTTGTTTCGGGCACTTTGTTTTTCCGCATGCAGCTTGGGCAATATTACATCTGGTTCCTGATGATTATCGCCCTGATCATTTTCAGCTGGCACGCCAAGAGCCGCCTCGACGACAAGAAAATCCTCGAACTGGCCGGCAAGACCGAAGCGCCGAAGAAGACCGGACGGCCGACGATGGCCAACAAGGATGGCACCTCGGACATCGTGCAGCATTACACCATGACCCGGCGATTGCTCAGTTTCGGGTTGGTGTCGTACATCGCCGCCTTCAGCGGCACGTTTTATTATCTCTTCACAGCCGCCAATTAAGCCGCTCCTGACGCTTTAGTGGCCGCGCGCCTTTGCGGCGCCACGCAGATATCCGAGATCATGACCACCCGCCGCCGCATCGATCTTTTGCTCGTCGAACGTGGCTTTTTCGAAAGCCGCGCCAAGGCGCAGGCCGCCATCGCCGCCGGCCTCGTGACCGTGAACGGTGTGAGTGCCGTAAAGGCCGCCGCAGAAGTCTTTATCGACGCAGAACTGTCCGCAACGCCCGCGCACCCCTATGTCTCACGCGGCGGCGTGAAACTCGCAGCCGCACTCGATCACGGTAACACCCATGTTGCAGGCACGATCTGCCTCGACATCGGCGCGTCAACCGGCGGCTTTTCCGAAGTGCTGGCGCTGAGGGGCGCGAAACGCGTCTACGCCATCGATGTCGGACATGGCCAGCTTCACCCGAGCCTGCAGGTCCGCTCCGAAATCATTTCGCTCGAAGGCACCGACATCCGCAACGTGACGCCGGCGCAACTTGGCGAACCGCCGGAAATCATCGTCATCGACGCCAGCTTCATCTCGCTCAAGCTGATATTACCTGCGGCATTTTCACTCGCCGCATCGCACTGCACGCTCATCGCACTGATCAAACCGCAATTCGAACTCAAGCGCAGCGCGCTGAAGAAGGGCATCGTCCGCGAAGAATCGCTGCGGTCACAAGTATGTGACGATATCGCGACCTTTATCTCGTCGCACGGATGGCGCGTCCGCGCGGCCTTTCCTTCGCCGATTACCGGCGGCGACGGCAATATTGAATTCTTTGTCATCGCGAATCGCGATGAAACGCTTTCATCCGCGCCTTCAGCGGGTATGTTGCCGCGATGACGGCCACCAGTCTCGACACCGCGGCACCCAGCGCCGCCACAATTTGGCGCGCGGAAATTTCTGCAACCATTACGCTTGCCGTGCCGATTGCACTGACGCAACTCGGTCAGGTGGCGATGATGACGACAGACCTCGCGCTGATCGGGCGCCTGGGCGACGACGCGGTTGGTGCGGCTGCGCTCGGCCACGCGGTGTTGTTCTCCGCCTTCATGCTGTGTCTCGGGCTTGCTTCGGCGGTTGCGCCGCTGGCATCGCAGGCCGTTGGCGCACGCAAGCCGCGCAATGTCCGCAGCGCGCTCCACGCCGGGCTGCGCGCCATCACAATCATTGGCATTCCCCTGATGGTATATCAGCTTCAGGCCAGTTCGCTGCTGGTCGCGCTCGGCCAATCTGTCGAGGTTGCGGCACTTGCAGGCCGTTATCTCGATGGCATCGCCTGGAGCATGGTGCCGGCCTGCTGGTTCATCGCGCTCCGCAGCTTCATGAGCGCGGTTGACCGCCCGCAACCCGCACTCTGGATCACGCTTGTCGCCATCCCCGCCAATCTCGTGCTGGCCTACGCATTGATCCACGGTACGTACGGGCTTCCGCGACTCGACCTGCTGGGCGCCGGCCTCGCAACCACCATCGTGAATCTCGCCATGTGCGTCGCGGGCGGCTGGGTCGTCCTCATGCGCCGGCCGTTTCGCAAGTTTCATCTGCTCGGCGGATTCTGGCGCGCCGACTGGAAGCTGCTGTGGGAACTGATGATCCTCGGCCTGCCGATCTCCGGCACCTATCTCCTTGAATACAGCCTGTTCGCCTTCGCCGCCGTCATGATGGGCTGGATCAGCACGACAGCACTGGTCGGCCATCAGATCGCATTGCAGGTCGCATCCATCGTCTTCATGGTGCCGCTCGGCATCAGCCTCGCAGCCACCGTTCGTGTCGGGCAGGCCGTCGGGCGGCGCGATGCCGTCGGCGCACGGCGCGCGGGCTTTGCCGCAATACTGCTTGGCATCGTCTTCATGAGCGCGATGGCGCTATTGACGGCTGTCTTCCGCAACGAAATTCCGGCGCTGTTTCTGGGCGGGAACGCGGATGTCCAGACCGTTGCGTTGGCAGCAAGCCTGCTCGTACTCGGCGCGACATTCTTCATTGCCGACGGCATCCAGACCATCACCATCGGCGCGCTACGCGGCCTGAACGATACCCGTATTCCACTGCTTTTATCGGCCCTGAGTTTCTGGCTGATCGGGTTCCCAGCGGCCTATGTTCTGGCGTTCAACCTGGGTACGGGTGCTGCCGGCGTCTGGATCGGCCTGTCGCTGAGCGTGTTTGTTTATGCGATACTCCTGATCGCGCGGCTGCTTATTCTGCTCCGTCGTCCGGATATCGTCGCTGCCGCCACCACGCAAAGCCTATGACCGAACAGATCGTCATCGACCGGCTTGGCCACCTCGGCGACGGCATCGCCGACAGCGCCGATGGTCCGCTCTATGTCCGTTACACACTGCCGGGTGAAACTGTCAGCGTCATACCTGGGCCGGGCCAGCACGAACGCCGCACGCTGGTCGAGGTCATCAAAGCCAGCCCCGAGCGCATCGCGCCGGTATGCCCGCATTTCTCCGTATGCGGCGGCTGCGCCATGCAGCATTGGGAAACGGCAAAGTATCAGGCGTGGAAGCGCGAGCTTGTCGTTGCCGCGTTCCATCAGGCCGACATCGAAGCGGATGTTGCGCCCATCATCGATGCACATGGCGCCGGGCGCCGCCGCGCGACGTTTCATGCACGTTTGGGAAGCCACGACGTGCTGAGCGTCGGTTTCGCCGCCGCCGCCGCACATCATATTGTGCCGATTGATCGCTGCCCGGTATTGAGTCCTGCGCTTGCCGGGGCCATTCCCGCCGCATGGGCCATCGCGCAACTGTTGTCGCCCATCAAGAAGCCGCTCGATATTCAAACGACGGCAACGAACAACGGCCTCGATGTCGATGTTCGCGGCTCCGGCCCGCTGACGTCGCGCATCTCCGGCGCGCTGGCGCAACTCGCCGAGCAGCACCGCCTGGCCCGCATCACCCGTCATGGCGAGATGGTCATCCAGCGCGCTGCGCCGACCGTCACCATGGGCCGCGCCACCGTCGAGTTGCCGCCCGGCGCATTCCTGCAAGCGACCGGGGAAGGCGAAGCCACCCTCGCCCGCATAGTGATCGGACATCTCAAGGGCGTGAAGACCGCCGTCGATCTGTTCTGCGGCGTCGGGCCGTTTGCACTGAGAATTGCCGAATTCGCCCGCGTCAGCGCAGCGGACAGCGACGAACCGGCGGTAGCCGCCCTCATCAAGGCCGCACCCGCCAGCGGGCTCAAGCCGGTCACGGCAAAGCGCCGCGACCTGTTCCGTCAGCCGATGGTCGCGCAGGAACTCGCCGCCGACGCCATTGTGTTCGATCCGCCGCGTCAGGGCGCGGAAGCGCAGGCGGTGGAGATCGCCAGGAGCAAGGCGAAAATCGTGGTCGCGGTATCTTGCAACCCGACAACGCTGGCGCGCGATGCGAAAGTCCTCATCGACGGCGGCTACAAGCTCAAGACGGTCACGCCGATCGACCAGTTCCGTTATTCAGGCCATGTCGAAGTGGTGGCGAAGTTCGTGCGCTGAGTCGCTGCGACCTATTGAAAGTCAGGCCCGCCGCCACCGCCGCCCCACCGATAACGCCACATCTGCTCGCCAATCATGCACGATACGCGCGGCGCGTCGGCCGCTGCCGGGATCACGCGGGCCTCCGGCTGAAGTCCCGCGATTTCCAGCACCAGCTTGGTGCGCGTGGCTTCCTTGAATTTATCGCGGTCCTTGATGGCGATCATGAATGCGCCTGGACCGCCGATGACGCAGTCCTCGTAATAGATGTCGAGGTTCTCAAGATCCATGTTCGCATTCGACGGGCGCTTCACCATGATCGGCAGGCCGTTGATGGTAATGCCGCGCTCAATCAACTGATCGCGCACAATCGTCACCGGCGGGCCCTGATTGTTGGCGCCGTCGCCCGACACATCGATCACACGGCGGATGCCGCGGTATCCGGAATTCTCGAACAGCGGCCCGGCGAACAGCAAGGCGCCTGAAATCGACGTGCGGTAGGAACGCCGGTACGGCGCAGCGGCGATTTCATCGACCAGCGCCTTTGCCGAGGCCGCACCATCGATGATGCGCCACGGCACCACGACCCGCTGGTCGGCGGCGCCCGCCCATTCGAAATAGGTGATGGCCACGCGCCCATGCATTCCCTGCCTGAGCGCGTTGAGAAACTCCGGCGAGGTCAGGCCGACAATATAGCCTTCGCGCTGTAGCGCCTGCTCCTCGGGGTCCATCGAGTAGGAGATATCGACCGCAATGACGAGTTCGACATCGACATTGGTCTGCGCCGTCTTCTTGTTGAGGTCGGCAAACAACGGCGCCGCAATGCCGGCGCTCCATATTGCGATCCCGCCAAGCGCCACGACAGCCGTCACGGCGGCAAGCCTCGGCAAACGTGGCAAGAGACGCGTCAAAAGGCGGGAAGCACCCATTCGACTCTCCAACAGTCACGGCAATGCTGCCATGGCTGCTGCGCGCGGGGAAGCCGCGCCGCACTCAATTCACGGGAAGTTGGGTGGAGCGAATGTGGCGGCCCTGCCGCCACTATCCATTATTTGGACCCGAGCGGCTCGGTGCCGGTAATCTCGATGCCGAACCCGGCAAGACCCACATAGCGGTGATGCGCCGAGGTCATCAGCCGGATGGAAGAGATGCCGAGGTCGCGCAGGATTTGCGCCCCAAGGCCGACCTCGCGCCACTGCCGGGTCCGCATTTCTTCCGAAGCGGAAGTATCCGGCAGCGCCGTCACCGGCACGCCCGCCGTGCCGTCGCGCAGGAAGATGATGACGCCGCGCCCGACATGCTCGAACCGCTGCAGGGCTTCATGGATCGGGCGGCGCTGACCGAACACATCGTTGATGAGGTTGGCGCGATGCAAGCGGACAAGCACATCCTTGCCGTCGCCGATGCGGCCATGCACCACGGCAACGTGAAATACCTGATCGAACGGCGTGCGATAGGCGTAACCCTTGAGTTCGCCAATCGAAGTCGCAACGGGAAACTCACCGACACGCTCGACGAGCTTGTCACGGGCCTGGCGATAGGAAATCAGATCGGCAATCGAAACAAACTTGAGGTTGTGCCGGGCGGCGAACTCCAGCACGTCCTTGCCGCGCATCACCGTGCCGTCGTCGTTCATGAGTTCGGCAAGCACGCCAACTGCCGGCAATCCGGCAAGGCGGCAGAGATCGACGCAGGCTTCGGTATGGCCTGAGCGCATCAGCACGCCGCCTTCTTTCGCGATCAACGGAAACACATGGCCGGGCCGCACGAAGTCGTTGGCGCCGGTGTTGCCGTTGGCGATCCCGCGCACGGTATTGGTGCGTTCTTCCGCCGAAATGCCCGTCGTCAGGCCGTGCTTGAAATCGACGGAAACCGTGAAAGCCGTTCCGAGCGGTGCGTCGTTCACCGACACCATCGGGTCGAGCCGCAGCCGCCGTGCATCTTCCGCAGCGAGTGGCGCGCAGACGATGCCCGACGTATGGCGGATGATGAATGCCATCTTCTCCGGCGTGCAGAGCGAAGCCGCAACAAACAGATCGCCTTCGTTCTCGCGATCGTCGTCGTCGGAAACGACAACGATTTCGCCACGCGCCATCGCCTCGACGGCCGCCGAGACGCGAGCGCTGGTTTCAAGCGCAGAAGTGGGGGTCTGATTGTTCATGGTACATTCTACATTGGGGTAAGCGGGCACAAGCGCAAGGGCCGCCCGACAGGCCACCCTCAAGGCGCAGCACGCCTAACACGTCTCCCGCCCAGCGCCAATTCACCCGGGCGGGCGGCGGCTATGCCTATTGCTTATAGATTTCAGTGGCGAGTTTGGTCGTTTCGTCGAGCTTTCCGGGCGTTGTGGTGCCCATCAGCTTGCCCGAGAGCAACGGCACGACTTCCGCCGGTGCGCCGGAGGCGTATTTCTCAACCGCCGGCTTGAACCCCTCCTCCGCCAGCAACGCTTGGCCCTTCGGGCCGAGCATAAAGTTAAGCCAGACCCGCGCGGCATTGGGTTGCGGCGCGTCCTTCAGGATCGCTCCGCCGAGCGCGATATAGGCCCCGCCTTCCGCAAGCTGGACCGCCTTGATCGGCAGGCCCCGCAGCGAAGTGTATTCGGAAATATTGAAAGGGATGTAGAGCGCATATTCCCCGCGCGCCACGCGGCGCTCGCTCTCCGGGAAATTGCGGCTGAACACCGGCTTGTTGGCCGCGAGCTTTTCATGGAATTCGCGGCCGAATGCGTTGAGCGTCGCTTCAAAGAACACATTGCCGGCGCCTGCGGCGCGCAGGTCGTCGCTCAGAATCTTGCCCTGCCACTTCGGATCGGCAATGTCCTTCCAGCTCTTCGGTACTTCGTCGGCCTTCACCAGGCTGGTGTTGTAAAGGAGCGCATAAAGGCCGACCGAGCCGAACACAAGCTGGCCCTTGCCGATAGAGGAAAGCTGCGGGTTCATGTCCCTGGCGTTCGGCAGCGGACCGACATCCTGCCACACGCCTTCCTGCATCTGCGTGAACATCGTCGTGTAGCCGGAGTAACCGATGCTGGCGACCGTGCGCCCCGTCGATTGCTCGATGCGGATGCGCTCACGGATCTCCGTGGCGCGGCCGACCAGCACTTCTACCGGAATGCCGGTTTCTTTCGTCATCGCTTCGGCAATCTTGCCGACGATGGGAAACCCCGTGCCGTTATAGATGAGGAGCTTGCCCTCCTTCTTCGCAGCGGCAACCACGGTATCCCAGGCGGCATCCTGCGCATGCGCCGCCGCGAGCGGCAGTAGGAGCAGGCTCGCCGCCGCTATCCCGATAAACTTTGCAGCCATCCGGCGCAGGATCATCTTGTCCTCCCAAAAGCCTGTTGACTCACATGTGTTAGCCAATGGACGCATGGGCCAAGGTTCACTGTCAATGTTGGCAACACGGCCCGGCGACCCTATCTAGGTGGTGGAACCGGCCATTGCGGCCTTGCGGAGCGTTTCGATGTCCGACCCGTCGCCTGCCCTCGCCGATCCCGGCAAGATCGTCGGCTACCACGCGCACATCTATTATGACGTCGCTTCAACCAAGGACAACGCTGTGCGCCTGCGCGATCAGGTCGCAGAGCTTTTCCGGACGTAAAGCTCGGCCGCTGGCACGACGAGATGGTCGGCCCGCATCCGCAATCGATGTTCCAGATCGCGTTTCCGACCGGCCTGCTGGCGACCTTCATGCCGTGGCTGATGCTCAACCGTAACGGACTGGCGATACTGCTCCATCCCGAGACCGGCGACGATTACACCGACCATGCGACCCATGCGGTGTGGTTTGGCGAGAAGCTGCCGCTGCGGCTGGAGATGTTGCGGCGATAAACTAGCGCGGCTGCTCGAACGGCCACGTCACGCTCTCGCCAACCTGCCCGCGGTGGCGCAGGAAGTGGTCGGCAATCACGCAGGCCATCATGGCTTCGCCGACCGGCACCGCGCGGATGCCGACGCACGGGTCATGACGGCCCTTGGTCGAGACATCGATCTCGCGGCCGTAGCGATCGACCGACTTGCGCGGCGTCAGGATCGACGACGTCGGCTTGACGGCGAAACGCGCGACCACTGTCTGCCCGGTCGATATTCCGCCCAGAATACCGCCGGCATTGTTCGACAGGAAGCGCGGCTTGCCGTCATTACCCATGCGCATCTCATCGGCGTTGTCTTCGCCGGACATTTCGGCGGCGGCAAAGCCTGCGCCAATCTCGACGCCCTTCACCGCGTTGATGCTCATCATCGCCGCGGCGAGGTCCGCATCGAGCTTGCCATAGACGGGCGCGCCAAGACCCGGCGGCACGCCTTCGGCAATCACTTCAATGACGGCACCGACCGAAGAACCCGACTTGCGCACGCCGTCGAGGTATTCCTCGTAGAACGCCGCCTGCCTGGCATCGGGACAGAAGAACGGGTTGTTCTGGACTTCCGCCCAATCCCAACGCGAACGGTCGATCTTGTGCGGCCCCATCTGGACGAGTGCACCACGGATGTTCATGTCTGGCACGATCTTGCGCGCAATGGCGCCGGCAGCGACCCGCGCCGCGGTTTCCCGTGCGGACGAGCGCCCACCGCCGCGATAGTCGGTGATGCCGTACTTGATGTCATAGGCGAAGGCCGCGTGACCCGGACGATAGGTGTCCTTGATCTCGGAATAGTCCTTGGAGCGCTGATCGACGTTCTCGATCAACAGCGCAATCGGCGTGCCGGTGGTGACTTCATGACCGCTGGCCACGTCGGTGAATGTGCCGGAAAGAATGCGCACTTCATCCGGCTCACGCCGTTGGGTCGTGAAACGCGACTGCCCGGGACGCCTGCGATCCAGATCGCGCTGGATGTCGGCTGCCGTCAGTGCGATTCTCGGCGGGCAGCCATCGACCACACAGCCGAGCGCAACACCATGGCTTTCGCCAAAGGTCGTGACGCGGAACAAATGGCCGAAGCTGTTGTGAGACATGGATTTCCGGCTGGCCTTCCTTGCGCGTGTGGTAGCCCGCACCGCGTATGCGGTCAAACCGATGCGCAGGGTGATTCTCGATGGTGTTAACGGCCGCGCCCTTACGTCTTCTCGCATCGGCGAAAGAAACCGCGTGAAATCTTCGCACACGCGAAACCATTTCGCGTTTCGATGAACATTCATTAATGGCAATCTGAATGCTCATTAAGTATAGAAAATATCTACACTTTTTTCCACAAAGATGTTGTGCCCCGACTTCGGTTCTGTAGTCTTCGTTCATCGGCTTATTCCTTCAACTCTGATCTGCCGATGATCGGAACCGCTGGAGAGATACCATGGCGAAGAAGTCCAAGAAGAAGGCCAAGAAGTAGTGGCCAGCCGCACCTAGGTGCGGCATCGGTCAGTACTTAGGCGCAGCTTCGGCAGCGCCCTTGTCCTGAAAAGCAAAAAGGGTCGGCGTTATGCCGGCTCTTTTTCGTTACGGGCACTTCGCAGAAATCACAGACGATCATTCCCACGCGTAGCGCGCGAGGATTGCGGCTGATGCGATTCATTCCCTGACCGGCGGCTATCGCAGCAGCTGATTTCTTTTTCCCGATACGAAATAGTCATCCGCCGGTCAGAATGAACAACCATTAATGGCAACCTGAACACCCGTTAAGTATCGGAAATATATACACTTTTTTCAAAATAGCTGTTGCGTTCTGAATCA
This sequence comes from Hyphomicrobiaceae bacterium, assembly GCA_947472885.1. Classification (GTDB taxonomy): domain Bacteria; phylum Pseudomonadota; class Alphaproteobacteria; order Rhizobiales; family Xanthobacteraceae; genus CANJBX01. The sequence goes on along the minus strand of CANJBX010000030.1, from coordinate 22,932 downwards.
TGTTCGGCTACACATAATGCATCGGCTTCATCCAACAACTCTGATCTGCCGATGATCGGAACCGCTGGAGAGATTACCATGGCGAAGAAGTCCAAGAAGAAGGCCAAGAAGTAATGACCAGCCGCGTTTAGGCGCGGCATCGGTCAATACTCAGGCGCAACCTCGGTTGCCCTGGTCTTGAACAAAAAGGGTCGGCTCACGCCGGCCCTTTTTCGTTATGGGTGTTTGAATTTGGTGCGAACGAAACCGGGAATTCGAGCCGGCTAAGCGCCTTCGACGGTCATGTCCGGTGCATCGGGGTGCTTCATGCCGACGATGTGGTAGCCGGCGTCCACATGGTGGACCTCGCCGGTCACGCCGCGAGCCAGATCCGACAGGAAATACATCGCGGTGTCGCCAACCTCATCGATCGTGACGTTGCGGCGGAGTGGCGTGTTGTATTCATTCCACTTGAGAATGTAGCGGAAGTCGCCGATGCCAGACGCAGCGAGCGTCTTGATCGGACCGGCTGAAATCGCATTGACGCGGATGTTCTTCACGCCGAGGTCGGCCGCCAGATACTTCACCGAGGTTTCCAGCGCCGCTTTCGCTACGCCCATGACGTTATAGTGCGGCATCCACTTCTCGGCGCCGTAGTAGGTCAGCGTCAGCAGCGAACCGCCGTTCGGCATCATCTTTTCGGCGCGCTGCGCGATGGCCGTGAACGAGTAACAGCTGATCGCCATGGTCTTGGTGAAATTGTCGAGCGACGTGTCCACATACCGGCCGTCGAGTTCAGCCTTGTCGGAAAAAGCGATGGCGTGAACCACGAAATCAATCGAGCCCCAGGCCTTGCGGACCTCTTCAAACACCGCGTCGATCGTTGCCGGCTCGGTGACGTCGCAATGGCCGACGACCAGTCCGCCGACTTCATCGGCCAGCGGCTGTACGCGCTTCTTCAGCGCGTCGCCCTGATAGGTAAATGCGAGTTGCGCGCCGTGGGCATGCGCCGACTTGGCAATGCCCCAGGCAATCGAGCGGTTGTTCGCGAGCCCCATGATCAGGCCACGCTTGCCGCGCATAAGACCTGAGACTTCCGCCATGGTGCCCCCTGAGAAAACGCGACTAAACCGCGGCACCAACATGCAAGGTTGGGCCAACCGCTTTGTAATGGCACAGGATTTTATGCCCTTCAAGCTGACCTTGGCCGTCATTACGGCGTTTTCGGCGGGTTGCGGGCTCAAGCCATGCCAATCGCGCGTTGACGTTAACGGCGGTTGGCGGGAGTTCTGCTGGAATAGCCCCCGCGCGCGTGGTGTTTTCATTCCGACAGGGCCGCAAACGCCAGCCCGCGTGGAGCATCGCTTGAGCGGATTTCGAAAAAGCATCCAGGCTTCGATCCCGGCGCTTCGCCGCTACGCCCGCGCGCTGACCCGCGATGCCGAAATCGCCGACGACCTCGTGCAGGACACACTGGTGCGCGCCTTGCGCTCCGAACACCTGTTCCACGGCGAGGAAACCCGCAGTTGGCTCTATACGATCCTGACGAACCTGAACCGCAACCGGCTGCGTACCTTGGCAAGACGCCCGGCGCATGCGCCGCTCGGCGATAACGACGCCGCCGACATGGCCGGCCCCGAATCCGGCTCGCGCGACATCGCCCGCGCGCTCGACAGCCTGGTGCCGGAACAGCGCAGCGTGCTGCTGATGGTCGTACTGGAAGGACTTTCGTATCGCGAAATCGCCGAAGTCCAGGGCGTGCCGATTGGAACTGTGATGTCGCGTCTCGCGCGTGCGCGTGCCCAGATCAAATCTTATCTCGACGGCGAACGCCCTGCGTTGCGCCGCGTTAAATAGACCGAAGGAAGACCATGACCGACCGCACACTGCCCGTCACCGAAGACGAGTTGCACGCCTATCTCGACGGCGAACTGCCGGGCGACCGCATCGCCGGTGTCGAAGCGTGGCTCGCTGCGCATCCCGACGACATGGCGAAAGTCGCCGCATGGCGCGCGCAGAGCGATGCGATCCGCGCACGCTATGGCTCGGTTGCAGACGAAACCGTGCCGACGCGCTTCGATCTCGACCAGATGATGAAAGCCGACCGTTCTTGGCGCAAACCCGCTGCTGCCGCCGCTGTAATCGCCTTCGTCCTTGGTGGCGCGCTCGGCTGGTTCGCGCATACGCCCGTGATGAGCGCGGTCAACCAGAATACCAAGGGGTTCGAGACGTTCACGACGGAAGCCGTCGAGGCCTACAAGCTCTACGTCGTTGAAGTACGCCATCCGGTCGAAGTCACGGCGAACGATGCCGAGCATCTGGTGCAGTGGCTGTCCAAGCGCGTCGGCTATCAGCTCAGCGTGCCGAACCTCGACAAGGTCGGATTGAAACTCGTCGGCGGACGCTTGCTGCCCGGACCGACAGGCGCCGCGGCTTTCTTCATGTACGAGAACGCAACCGGCGAACGCTATACGCTCTATTCGGGCCGCTCCAACGCGCCCGCAACCGCGCTGCGTTACGCCGACAACGGTCCTGCAAAAGCAGTCTACTGGGTGACGAACGATGTCGCCTATGTCATCAGCGGACAGGGTGATCGCAAGAACGTGCATGACGTTGCGGTCGCGGCGTATGAGCAGCTCGACAGCAAGATGCTACGACCAAGCGGTGGCTGATCACGCGCACATAAAATTTATTCTTTTCGCGGATCGTAAGGCTTCGCCTCTTTCCACTGGCGCATGAGTTCGTCGAGTTCGGAATCGGATGTTTCCGGAAGCGCAATGCGAATCGTCACGAACAGGTCGCCGGCGCCATTTTTATTTGGCATGCCTTTGCCTTTCAGACGAAACACCCGGCCACTGGAGGTCCCGGGGGGGATGGCCAGTTGTACCGCGCCATCGAGCGTCGGCACGCGCACCTTGTCGCCCAGCACCGCTTCGTAAAGCGTCACCGGCAATTCCAGCCGCAAATGATCGCCGTCGCGCTTGAAATTTGAATCGGCGGCGATGTTCACCGTGATGATGGCGTCGCCGGCCCCGGCCGGTCCCGGGAGGCCCTGACCTTTCAGCCGGATCTGCTGGCCGTCCGTGATGCCGGGGGGAATCTTGACCTCGACTTCCTTGCCGGTGGGGAGCTTCACGCGCTGCTTCGCGCCGTTCGCAACGTCGGCGAGCGAGACGGATACCGTCACCGAGACGGATTGCCCGGCCTGCTGGCGGCCGAAATCTTCCGGATCGAACTGGCCGCTGAAACCGCCGCGCGGACCTCCCGCAGAACCTGCGCCCGCCGGGCCTGCCCCGGCCCCTCCGCCGAAGCCGCCGAACATGTCTTTCAGAATATCCTCAAAGCCGCCAGCGCGCGCACGGCCGCCACCCGCACCGGGACCACCGGCGCTGCGGCAGAAGCCCTCAGGCCCGAACGCGAACGACTCGAATCCCCTGTGGCCGCCCTGCGCGCCGGGGCCACCCGGCCCGAAACCGCCAAAGCCGCCGCGTGGCTGCCCGCCGCCGGGAAACCCCTCGAACCCCTTGGGCTTGCCGTCAGCACCGATCTCGCCGGCATTGAACTGCTTGCGCTTCCCCTCGTCGCCCAAAATCTCGTAGGCGGTGTTCAGCTCCGAAAAGCGCTCCGCCGACCTCGGATCGTTCTTGTTGGCGTCGGGATGCAGCTTCTTGGCGAGCCTGCGGTATGCGCTCTTGATCGCGCCCGCATCCGCCGACCGCTGTATCCCCAGCACCTCATACGGGTCCCGCATACCGCTCAACTCACCTTGTCCATGCCGGAAATCCCCCGGCGCAACTCATGCCGTGAATTTGGGGGCAAGCGGCCGCGACCGCAATGCAGCCTGTTACCGGCAGACACCAAAATCCGCAGAAAACCGCAAGGGTTAGGCGGCGGCTGGGGCCAGTAACGCCGTCTAGACCTGTTTCCAGGGCCTCATGGCGCGGACGACCCATTTGCCATGGTGGACGCGGCAGGCTTCGCCCTGCATCCAGGCTTCGTTCTTGTCGCTGACGTAGCTCGCCAGGAAGTTCCGGCAGGTGAAGCCATCCTGCGTATAGGTGGTCGCAATCGGCGTGACGGTGCCGCGCGCGCCGGTCACCGGATTTTGCCACGGCGCGCTGGCGTCCTTGCGACCATCGGCCAGCACCAGCGAAGCCGCCGCACTGGCGGCGATCAGGTCGGCTTCCAGGATGCCCTTGTCGGCAAGATCCTTGGCGGTGACGAAGGTCGGCGAGATCGCGGCCGTCGTATCCACGTCGGCGGTATTTGCGCTCGAAGCCAACGCCTGCGCGGCAGTTTGAGGCTTGGCGTCATCGTCTTTTCCGAACAGCGAGCCAAGCTGGTAGGAGAAACTGCACCCCGAAGCGGCAAGACCCGCCAGCACCACAACCGCCATGGGCACACGGCGGCGCATCGCGCGCGATAGGCGCGGCGCGACACATCCACTATATAGAACCCTACGCGGGACTGGCGCCGACCCGACCACTACAAGGAACCCCGATGTCCGATACGGCTTCGATTGAACACCCGACCTGGTTAACGGAAGGTGATTTCACCGAAAGCACCGAGCCGTTTGGGCTTTTTGCCCGCTGGTTCGAGGACGCCCGGAAGTCGGAGCCGAACAACCCGGACGCCATGGCGCTTGCCACGGTCGATGCTTCCGGCCTGCCGGACGTCCGCATGGTGCTGCTCAAGGGCTTCGATGAGGCGGGCTTCGTGTTCTATTCCAGCAACGGCAGCCGGAAGGGCCAGGAACTCGCGGGCAATCCGAAAGCGGCGCTAGCCTTCCACTGGAAGTCGCTCGACCGCCAGGTGCGCGTACGCGGCACCGTTTCACCCGTCAGCGACGCCGAGGCCGACGCCTATTTTGCCTCGCGCCACCGTTCGTCACAGCTCGGCGCATGGGCCAGCAAGCAATCGAGCCCGCTGGAGAGCCGCTTCGCCTTCGAGAAAGCCATCGCGCTCGTCACCGCGAAATATATCGTCGGCTCAGTCCCGCGTCCGCCATACTGGATCGGCTATCGCGTGACGCCATTGTCCATCGAGTTCTGGCACGAGCGCGCCTTCCGCCTGCATGACCGCATCGTATTCTCGCGCGCCGCGCCGGGCGAAGCCAATTCTCAAGCGGGTTGGACCAAGACCCGGCTTTACCCGTGAGCACCCCAACACCCATGACCACACCGAAGAACGACCAGCCGAGACGCACGCTGCTGCTGACCGGCGCAAGCCGCGGCATCGGACATGCTTCCGTGAAGCGGTTTTCCGCCGCGGGCTGGCGCGTTATCACCTGCTCGCGCCATCCGTTCCCGGAAAACTGCCCGTGGGACATGGGACCGGAAGATCACATCCAGGTCGATCTTGCGAACCCCGCCGACACCGAACGCGCGATTGCCGAAATCAAGACCCGGCTTGAGAACGGCGAACTTCATGCGCTGGTCAACAACGCCGGCATTTCGCCAAAGTCGACGGAAGGCGCGCCGCGGCTTTCCTCGCTCGCGACCGAGATCGAAGTCTGGCAGCAGGTGTTTCAGGTGAATTTCTTTGCGCCGATCATGCTGGCGCGCGGCCTCGTCGAAGAACTGAAAAAAGCCCAGGGCTCGGTCGTCAACGTGACGTCGATTGCGGGCACGCGCGTGCATCCGTTTGCAGGCTCGGCTTATGCAACATCGAAAGCGGCTTTGGCTTCACTGACACGCGAGATGGCGTTCGACTTCGGCCCGCTCGGCATTCGCGTCAATGCGATTGCGCCGGGCGAGATCAACACCAAGATGCTCTCTCCCGGCACCGAAGACATCGTCGATACGCAAATCCCGCTGCATCGGCTTGGCACCACCGACGAAGTCGCGAAGATCATCTACGTGCTGTGTACCGAAACATCTTCGTATGTTCACGGCGCGGAAATCCACATCAATGGTGGACAGCATATTTAGATTTTGAGGCGTGTTGTTTCTCGCCTGAGCGCCGCTTGCTCGAATACCCTCTCCCCTTGAGGGAGAGGGTCGCGCGTCACCGAAGCACAGCGAAGGTGCAACGCGCGGGGTGAGGGGTCAGTGCACGCTGCGAGTTCAGACCCCTCACCCGGCTCGCTGCACTCGCCACCCTCTCCCTCAAGGGGAGAGGGTATTCGAACGTGTCGCTACGTCCGTGCATCCTGATTCATTTTGCAAACAGCCACGCTCCGCCTGCCCTGTTTTTTGTGCCGGCGCGGGCGCGCCTGAAGTCCCAATCCGCGCTCCCCGAAACCGAGGGGAGCGGAGCGCCGAAAGGCGCAACGTAACCGAGAGCCGCGCGGTGACACGCGGCGGCGTCCTTCAATGTGAAGAACGCCACGCCTTCCGGCGCTCCGACTGCGGTCTCTTCCCAGGTTCGGACCGCGCTTTTCGTGAAGCGCCTGCGCGCCTCTCCGTCAGCCGGCTCCCGGCAGGGCTTGCGCCCGGGCGGGGCCCGAAACCGCTGGCGTAAAGGCATGCGTTGCCTCCCCGCCAGAACCGCACCTCACTCCACTCTCACGACGCCTCATGACAGCGCCCCTCGACGAGTGAGGATGGGGAATGTGTATATAGGAATTATGGCAGAGATAAGGAATAAAAGCACAAGTAATACAGTCACGCAAAAGCAATTTTTCCTTCCTCAATCCACTGTGGAATTCGGATCGAGGGTGCCTGCGGATGCCCCGCTAAAGTCATCCGTAAATGCCGTAAGGACACGTACACGTCACGTACAATAACGTGTTGTTGCTCGTCGTATTCCTTTGAAAATTTATTCTCCTCTATTTTGTGCGCGGGACTCATCCTGAGTTTCCTCACGCGCCTAAGAGGATCAACTATTACAGAAACGGCCTCTTCAACATCGTCCCATCGTATGTCACTCCTCATCCACTCTTCTAAAAGAGCAAGCGAGCCTTTTTTATGAATGACTATCTTTCCATCACTCCTTTCCTCTTCATTTTCAAAAGAAAAACGCCCCCTAAAAAAATCATACGAGATATTTTCGGACAACAATTTATCTAAGGCCAAAATAAAGTCGTTAAAATTTCTCAACGTGGGGCGAAAGAATAGAGTCAAACTTACCGGCCGATCCTCTCCAGGCTCCGCTCTAAAAAGCGCCGTACTGAAAGCAGCTTTTGTAATTTCGTTTATAAGTCCGATCTCCGTAACGATCGCTGCGAAATACGAACCGTATTCAGGAAACTCTCCAGAGAACGACGCCCTATAATATTCTCTATGAAGTTTGATTTTTCCTTCGCACAAAAAAGTCTTCCAATATTGCTGATGTTCGGGCGAGAGATCAGAAAGATATCTGAAAAACACGACTGCGACACGACGATCATCTTCGTCATAACCAACACCAAATGTTTGCAAGAAAATCCTATCGCGCTCACCTAAGCCGCTGTCATTTTCCACGTCATCACGAATAGACAAATGGCCGCCGTGATCCAGAAAACGGAAATGATAACGGGGATCATTATAATATCGATCAAAAACGCCAAGGTCGAAACCCAACCATTCCAATTGAGGCGCGCTCAACAAAAGCATTTTTGAAAATGGTCGATCATCAAATTTCGTGACATCAAAATTTTCTCGAACGAGATCAGATGACGGATATAAACAAACACTGTCACTAGACAAATTTGACAGGCGATTTAATTGCTCATCAATCGGCAAATCCGGCAATCGCTTGATATGCGGATTGAGAGAAACGCTAGCAAAAACGCAACTAATCCTGCCTTGTCGAACAAGCTCTTTTATTGCCTCGATATACTCAAGATGTTTCGGCTCGACCGCACTGGACCTCAATGACAAGCCATTGAAATCAGACGAGGCGAGAAAAAAAATTAACAACTTCAATTTCGATATCTTGGGTCAATGACATAGGACGTAAGCAACACCTGTTTCGTCATCGAATTGTACTCAGTTGCGAGCCATTGGTCGAGCGCGCTAGTAGCTGCCTTCTCGCGTGCTTAAACCCCAACCCATTCACCGGCTTTCAGCACAAATCTTCTGGCATCGATGCATCGCCAGACGGCGATTCGCTCTGCATGTAAGAAACTCAATTCAATTCAATCTTCGCCGCCGCCACCGCGCGCTTCATCCGCGCCAACTCCTGATGGATCGTGAGGCTGAACGCTTCCGGTGAATCGCCAACCACACTCGCCTGCTGCGCCGCGAGCAGGTCGCGCACTTTCGGCATCGCCAGCACGCGTTGCATGGCCTCGTTGAGCCGCTTCACGATGGCCGGCGGCGTAGCTTTTGGCGCGACCAGCCCGAAGAATGCCGTCCAGTTCATGTCGTCGAGGCCGAGTTCGCCGAAGGTCGGCACCTCGGGCAGCGCATCGACGCGCTTTGCGCCCGACAGCGCGAGGCCGCGCAGCTTGCCGGCTTTCACCACCTCAAGCGACGTCGGGAGATTGTCGAACATCACCTGCACCTGACCGCCGATGACATCGGTGAGCGCAGGCCCCGCCCCTTTATACGGAATGTGCTGCATCTCAATTCCCGTGGCGGTCTTGAACTGCTCGCCGAGGAGATGCGCGACCGAGCCGAAGCCCGGCGATGCGTAACTCAGCTTGCCGGGCTCTCGCTTCGCGAGCGCGACCAGCTCGGCGATGGTGTTTGCCTTCGTCGCGAGATTGATCGCCATGATGTTCGGCACCGCCGCGATGTTGCCGATGGGGACGAGATCGGCCAGCACATCGAACTGAAGGTTCTTGTAGGTCGCGGGGTTGATCGCCAGCGTCGATGCCGTACCCATGCCGATCGTATAGCCGTCGGGGTCGGCCTTCACGATGGCCAGCGTCCCGATGGATCCGCCCGCGCCGCCGCGATTTTCCACCACGACGGGCTGGCCGAGTACCGCGTGCAATCCTTCCGCGATCACACGTCCGATGACGTCGGTGGTGCCGCCGGCGGCGAACGGTACGATCAGGGTGATCGGCTTGTTCGGATAGTTTTGCTGGGCGATGGCTGTTTGCGCGGCGAAGATCGCCAGCACAGCCAGGAGGCCGGACCAGACCTGCGAACGCGCGCGCATCTTGGGATTACTCCGCCGCCTCGCCCTTCTTCTTGTTCTCGCTTTCGAGGAACTGGTTGACCATCTTCATCGCCGCGCCCTTGCTCACTTTCGCGAATTCCTCGCGGTTGCCGCGGATCCACGTCAGCGAATCCTCGCGCCACTCATTGCGGCCGGCGAACTTCGGCATCACATAGCGCGCGAACATTTCCAGCGACTTCTTGGTGTTGGTGAAGTTCGCCCAGTCATGCGCAAGAATGAGTATCGCGCCGAAGCCGCCGGTCTTTTGCCAGAACCGTTCGATCATCGCGAGCGCGTCATCCGGCGTGCCGATGCAGGCTTTGCCGGTGGCGTGCAGTTCCTCGATATTGTCCATGGTGATTGCGGTCGGCAGGCCGATGGCGACCGGGCCTTCAGGACGCAGCGAATAGGAATAGTGCAGGTATTTCTCGAAGCCCCACTGCACTTCGGCGACCGCCTGCTCGCGCGTTTCCGCGATATGGATCGGCGCCATCAGGCGCAGGCTTGAAGGGTCCATCTTGCGGCCATGGGTCGCCGCGATCTCGTTGGCGATCCGCCAGTTGGTGTCGAGGACGTTGTAGCCCGCCGGCGCAGCGGCGGCGACGCACAGCATGCCGAGGTCGTGGTGGCCCGCAAGCTGCGCGCCGTTCGGCGTAATGGTCGAGGTCACGGCGATGTGCGGGCGCGGCCGCGTGAACGACTTGAGGTGCAGCCGCGCCTCCTTGAGTTCGAACCAGTCGGACTTGTGGGTGATGGTCTCGCCGGCAAGGAGCCGCATGATGATGTTGAGCGATTCCGCCATGCGCTCGCGCTGCTTGTCGGCGTCGATGCCGAGCATCATGGCGTCGGACACCAGCAAGCCCGGCCCGAAGCCGAACATGGCGCGGCCGCGCGTCTGGATGTCGAGTTGCACCATGCGGTCGGCGACCATCAACGGATGGTGATACGGCAGCGAGATCACGCCGGTGCCGAGGCGGATGTGCTTGGTGCGCTCGGCAGCGGTGGCGATGAACAGTTCGGGCGAGCCGTAGGTCTCGTAGCCGCCGGAGTGATGCTCGCCGATCCAGGCCTCGTGGAAGCCCAGCTTGTCGAGGTGCTGCATCAGTTCGAAGTCGCGCTCGAAGCACAGCAGCGGGTCTTCGTCATTGGGATGGAACGGCGGCAGGAAAATGCCGCAGCGGAGCTGATCGCGTTCGATATTAGTCCCTTGCATGGCATCCTCCCGAGACGGCAGCTATCGCGCGGCCATTATCTGTCGGGAGCATTATGCGGATTTTAGCGGCGCTGTCTTGGGGCCCCGCGCATGGCCGCTATGGCCGACGGCCTACAGCCACTTGCGCCATTTGAAGAACAGGTACGGCAGCACGGCGGCGAGGATCATCAGCACGATCGCCATCGGGTAGCCGAAGCTCCATTCGAGTTCGGGCATGGCCTTGAAGTTCATGCCATAGATCGAGGCGACCAGCGTCGGCGGCATGAACACCACGGCGGCGACCGAAAAGATTTTAATGATGTTGTTCTGCTGCAGGCTGACGACGCCGAGCACCGCATCGAGCAGGAACTGGATCTTGTTCGACAAATACGTCGCGTGGTCCGACAGCGAGCCGACGTCGCGCTGCATGCCCTTGAGATGCGCGCGCTGGTCCTTCGGCCACTTCTCGCCCTCGACCTCGTTCTGCACGAACAGCAGCAGACGGCCGATGGAAACCAGGCTTTCGCGCACCTTGGAGGTGAGATCGCCGCGGCGCCCGATGCCGAGGAAAATATCGTTGTAGGGCTGCTGGCGCGTGAAGCCGCTCTCGGCCCGGTCGAAAATCTGATGCGAGAGATTGTCGACGTCGGCGGCAACCTTCTCGAGAATGTCGGCGGCGCGGTCGATGACGGCGTCGAAAATATCCATCATCACCGTCTCGCCGGTGACGGCCGGCGAACAGGCGCGCGCCAGTTTATTGTTGACGATGGTGAAGGGTTTTGGCTCGTCGTAGCGCACGGTGATGAGGCGGTGGCCGGCGAGGATGAAGGTGACGGCGGTGGTTTTCGGGCTTTCGGTGTCCGACTGGCACATCAGCGTCGCGGTCATGTAGCGCGCGCCGTTCTCGCTGTAAAGCCGGCTCGTAACCTCGATCTCCTGCATTTCCTCGCGGGTCGGGATCGAGACGCCCAGCACGCGCTCGACCATGCGGTCTTCGGCGGCGGTTGGCGCGAACATGTCGATCCACACCGAACCTTCGGGAAAGCTCGTCTCGGCCTCGACCGTCTTGCGCTCAAGTACCGTGCCGCTGGGGGTGTAGACTGAAAGCATCAGCGGCCTCGACCGGATGAGTAGGCTGCCCCACCCGTACCGGGCATCGTCGCGCCGTGCAAACGCAAATCGCGCAGCGGCGTAAAAAACCCAGCCTCAACGCAGGCCGTCGTAAAAGCGTCACGCGGCCGGCAGGATCAACGCGGCCGAATGCTGGCGCGGCCAAATACTAGCTCGGCTTGGTCTGGCGGCCGTAGGTGTCGGTGCTGCTCTTGCAATCGTCGGCCTTGCTCCGGTAGGGCGCGCCCGCGGCCACCGCGGAAAGACCGATCTTGCCATAGCGTCCGCGCAGATCGACGCGCGGCTCGGTCTTGTTCGAACCGGCATCCTTGCCGGCTTCCTTGCGGTCTTCCTTCAGCATGTCGTGCAACGTCGTCATCTCTCATACCTCCCTGGGTCGTCAGGTCCGGCTGGCAGTTGGGCTGCCGCGTCCTGTCTCAATCCATATAGTGCGGCGGAACGGCTTAAGTTTGCGGCAAATCGCGCCTCTTGGTGACCATTGCGTGCTCTTCGCGTGTCCGGCGGGCCGGTATCCGTGAAGCAGAATCAATGCGCCACCATGGTTAAAATCTTCGAAACGCAATGCCGCTAGCCTCGGCAACGCCGCAGGGCCAGCATAGGCCGGAAAACCGGCCGGGTATAACCCTACGGACGGCTGGAGCCGCCTTCGCAAGTGCGGCATTCTTGCAACAGGTACACGGCGTCCTTGCGGCGAAAGACGGTTATATCTTGGCAGATTCGGCCCGGATTCGTTAAGCAGTTGTGGGGGCTACGAGTCGGGCATGTGCGGGGATGGCACGGTCCGGTCAGCCTGCAGATTATGGAGTGAGATGTGATGCGCGCAAGAGCGTTGGCTTTTGTTGGGTCAGTTGTTGCTCTGGGTCTGTTCCTCGGCGGTTGCGTGCAGACGACGCTGGAACCGGCGACGGACGCCGCCATGAAGCCGCGCGACAAGCAGCTGCTCGCCAATGCGCCCTACCAAAAGGCGCAGATTCCCGAGCCGTACCGCCGGCACATCGTCGATTATCACCGCAAGGAAGCGCCCGGCACCATCGTGGTCGATTCCGATTCGCGCTACCTCTATTACGTGCTGCCGCAGGGCAAGGCGATCCGCTACGGCGTGACGGTCGGCGACGAGGCCCTGCTGTTCTCGGGCGTCGCCAAGGTCGGCAACCTGCAGGAATGGCCGAACTGGACCCCGACCGCCGACATCAAGAAGCGCCTCGGCAATATCCCGTCGATGGTCACGGGCGGCCCGCATAATCCGCTCGGCGCGCGCGCGATCTACCTGTTCGAAGGCAACAAGGACACGCTGTTCCGCATTCATGGCACCAACCAGCCGGAATACATCGGCCACGCGATCTCGTCCGGCTGCATCCGCCTGACCAACGAGGACGTCATCGACCTCTACAGCCGCGTCAAGATCGGCGCGACGGTGGTTGTCATTGCGCCGGGTCAGGGCGACTCGCCGAATAATCCGCAGGTCGCGCTGCGCGGCTTCGGCGGCAATACGGGTAACGCATTCTAAATTCCGGAGCGATCCGGTTCGTTACAACGGCGCCTTCGGGCGCCGTTTTTGTTTGTTAGTGAAGTAGGATGGGTAGAGCGCAGCGAAACCCATCACGCGCATTCCCCACAACGGCTTTCGATGGGTTTCGCTGCGCTCTACCCATCCTACCTACTGCCTACTTTTCGGGATCATGCGCTGCCCATCAGCTTCTCTTGCGCCACCCAGTCCAGCGTGCGGTCGAGCGCGCGGCTGAGCTTGTCGAACAGCTCGTCGATTTCGGCCGGCGAGATAATCAGCGGCGGGCAGACCGCCACCGTGTCGCCCGGCAGAAAGCGCACGATCAGTCCCTCGTCCTGCGCGAACGCCACACAACGCGCGCCGATGCCGGCCTTGGGATCGAACGCGCGCTTGCTGCGCTTGTCCGCGACCAGTTCCACCGCACCGATCAGGCCGAGGCCACGCGCCTCGCCCACCAGCGGATGTTCGCCGAGCTTGCCGAGCCGCGCCTGAAACTGCGGAATCTTGTCCGCGACCTGATCGACGATGCGCTCGCGCGCATAAATCTCCAGCGTCCTGAGCGCGACGGCTGCGGCGACCGGATGGCCTGAGTACGTGAAACCATGGCCGAAGGTGCCGATCTTGCGGCTCTCGGAGAGCATCGCCTGATACATCGTTTCCGGGATCATCACGGCGGCAATCGGCTGGTAGGCCGACGACAGGGCTTTCGCCACCGACACTGAATGCGGCCTGAAGCCCAGCACGTCGCTGCCGAACATCTTGCCCAGCCGTCCGAAGCCGCAGATCACCTCGTCCGCGATCATGAACACATCGTACCTGTCGCAGACCGCCATGATCTTTGTGAAATAATCCTTCGGCGGCACGATTACGCCGCCAGCGCCCATCACCGGCTCGGCGATGAACGCCGCGATGGTGTCAGGGCCTTCGCGCAGGATGAGTTGCTCGAGTTCGTCGGCGAGCCGCGCGGAGAAGGCTTCCTCGCTCTCACCTTCGACGGCGAAACGATAGTGATGCGGGCATGAGGTGTGGAAGATGCCGGCAATCGGCAGATCGAAGTCGATCTGGTTGTTCGGCAGCCCGGTCAGCGACGCCGAGGCAATCGTGACGCCATGATAGGCTTTCATCCGGCTGATGATTTTCTTCTTCTGCGGCCGCCCGAGCGCATTGTTCATGTACCAGACGAGCTTGATCTGGGTGTCGTTGGCTTCCGAGCCGGAGTTGCAGAAAAACACTTTCGAGACCGGCACTGGCGCGATCTCCTTCAGCTTCTCGGCAAGTTCAATCGCGGGATCGTGGCTGCGTCCGCTGAACAGATGCGAGAACGGCAGCTTGCGCATCTGCGTTGCTGCCGCTTCGACCAGCTCCTCGTTGCCGTAGCCAAGCGACGTGCACCACAGGCCCGCCAGCCCTTCGAGATAGGCCTTGCCGGTCGTGTCGTAGACATACACGCCCTGCCCGCGCTCCAGCACCAGCGGGCCGATCTGCCGGTGCGCGTCGAGGTTGGTGTAGGGATGAACCAGCGTTTCGATGTCGCGGGTCGCTAGATTGCTGAGCATGGCGGTTCCAACTGTCATTGCGAGCGAAGCGAAGCAATCCAGAAGTTATACAACTTCGAGATTGCTTCGTCGCGCGTGCCGCGCTCCTCGCAATGACAATCCGGGTTAGAGCTTCTTGTCGTCGCCGTCCGGCTTGCCGGCGTCTTTTTTCTCGCTCTCCGCCTGCGCGATATCGGCTTCGGGCGGGCGCGGAATCGGCAGCGGCACATCCAGCACATTCCACTGGCAGATGCGGAAATCGTTGCGGCGCTCCTGCAGGTCGAGGTGGATGTGTTCCTCGTGATAGCCGTCCGATCCGGGACCCAGCACGGTCTTGAAGCGTGCGCAGGCATCGGCGCGAATCTTGTCCCTGAAGTCATGCGACACCAAAGGATCAGTCAGGTTGATGCGCTTCCGGTTGGCAAACAGCAGCGCGCCAATGTCGAGCGCATTGGCCTTGCCATGTTCTGAGAGTTTCGCAGTCGCAACGCGATTGCGGCCACGACATTCGAACGAACCGTTTTCAATGCCGGTCAGCGGGCCGATGACCGACGCCGCCGGAGCGAGGTCGTCGCGCACCCAGCGCACGAGTTCGACCGCCATGGGACAACGCAGCGTTGCCGGCGGGTTGAACGTGATCTGCCGCTTGTCAGCCAGCATCACCGCATCGAGGCGCAGCACGTCCGGCGCTTCGCAGCCGTTGGCCAGCGCCAGCGGCGGCAGCGAAGTGACGGTGGCAAAGCCCGTCGCTTCCAGCGCGACGAAACATTCGGAAGGCGGCGGCGGCTCGGCCGGAACGGCGGCCTGATCGATATCGGCGGGCGCGAGTGCGGCATTGCCCGGACCGGCTTCCGGCGGGCGCGGTCGCGGCAGCGGGATTTCGGCTGTTCTGGATTTAAGGTCCAGGGGCTTGCCGGTAGTGGGCTTGCCGGTGGTGGGCTTATCGGTCTTGCGCACCGTCACGTCCGGCGCGCCGGTGCCGCGCATCCTCGCATCTTGCGCAATGGCGGGCTTATCGCCCGGCGGCGTTCGCAGCGGACGGACGGCGTCCTGCGCCAGCGCCGCCGGCGCGGCGATGCAAAGCATGGCAAGAAGTGAAAATCGCAAAACCAAAACCCCGTTCGATCCGGCAACGCCTAGCCTACGCAATAAAGCGCGGCGCGGGACGTGCGCAGATACCACAACGCGCGGCAAGCGGGTTAGTTCGTTTTACGGGGAAGGCAGGCGAAGGCGCTACAGATTCCAGTGGCAGATGCCGCCGCCGCTGTAATGCTTGCGCAGATCGATATGGATGTGGTCGTGGTGCTGCGGCACGCCCGGTCCGAGTACAGTCTTGAAACGCCTGCAGGCGGCCGTGCGCAACTTGCTGCGGAACGTCTTTTGCGTCGCCGTGCGGCCGTAAAGCGGCGCTTTGTTGTGATTGGCGAACATCAATTCCGCGATATCGAGCGCATTGCCCATCGAATGTTCGCTCATCATCCGCTTCGAGCTGCTCATCTTGCGGCAGTTATAGGAGTCGAGCTGACGGATGCCGACAAACTTCGCGCCAAGCGAAGTAGCCGCGGGCGCAACCTCGCCCCGCACCCAGTTCGCAACCGCCAGCGCCATGCCGCAGCGCAGCTTGGCCGGCGGCACGATATCGACACGCTGCCCGCCCAGAAGCCTGATCGCACTGACGCGCACCGCATGCGGCACGTAGCAGGCGCCCCAGCGGCCCAATGACGGTAGCCGCTCGGCAACAATGATGCCGGAATTGACAACGGCGTCGCATTCATCATCCGCCGTCCTGGCGTATACATCGCGAAACACGAGGTCGTCCGGGCGCGGCCATGCGCCGAGCGGGCGCTTTTTCGGCTGTGGCACTTTCTTGAACAGCGCCGGCAGCGCGGGCACACCCTGCTGCATCTGCGCCAGCTGCTTCAGTTCCGAAGGCGTGATGGTCGCCGACGCCGGCCCGTCGGACTTCAAGGCTTCCGGGGTTTGCTGGCGCTGGGCGTCGAGGCGGTCAGGGCGCGCGGATTCAGCGGGCGACACCGGGGCCGCAGGCGGGGCCTCCGACCTCTTGCTCAATTGCATCTTGGGCGCGGCTTCCCCGGCTTCTGCCTTGAGCGCTTCCGGTTCTTCCATCTGGTCGGCAGGCCGCATGCCGGATTCCTGCGAGGAAGGTTCGTCCTCCGGATGCGGCTCACGCGACGCGGCATTGCCAATCTCGGCGGAAATTTCGGCGGCGGTGGCGCGATCTTTCCTGGTAACAGACTTGTATTCCGCTTCGGCGCGCGCGGCGCGCTTGATCGCCTGTTCCGGCTTGAAGCGCGTCATCGGCGCTTCAGGCGGGGCGACCGGCGTCTCGGCCAACGGCGTCTCGGCGGCCGGCTTTGACGGTGCATCTTTCATGGCTGTTTCGGCCGGGGGGACGACAGGCGGACGCGCCGGCTGTTCCGGCAGCACGGTACGCGGCACCGCAGACGGCGCAACCGGCGGCGTAACCTTGGCAACTTCGGTGGCGGCGGCAGACGCGGAAGGCCGCTGGCGCGGCAGCGGAATTTTCGCGCTGTCTTTTGCAGCAGCGAGCGGTGTCATGACAACGCGCGCCGCCGCACCCGGCGGGCGCGGTTGCGGTAACGGCGTCCGCGCATAAGCAACTTCACTCACGATCAGCGCTATGATGAAAATTGGAAAACGCATAGGTTCCACCCTGACTAATTTTATAATCAAATCGGGCGGTAAAGGCGTACAAAGGACTCGCAGAGTTAATGCCGGAAGATATGGTTTATTACGACGTTGCCGTGATCGGTCTCGGCGCCACCGGCAGCGCCGCATTGCACCGTCTTGCATTACGCAACGTCCATGTTGTCGGCATCGACGCCCGCATGCCCGGACACGATCGCGGCTCGTCGCATGGCGAAACCCGTATCATCAGGCTTGGATACTTCGAGCATCCGTCATATGTGCCGCTGGTGCGCGAGGCTTTCACGCTGTGGCGCGCGCTGGAGCGCGAGACCGCGGTTAACCTGTTAATGGTTACTGGCATCGTCGAGATCGGCGCGCCGGATTGCGCACTGGTGCGCGGCACGCTGGCGTCATCGCAGCAGCACCGCCTGCCCCACGATATCCTGGACGCGCCGGCGCTGATGAAACGCTTTCCGGCGTTCCGCGTGCCGCCGGACTACGTCGGCGTGTTTCAGCCGGATGCGGGTTTTCTTGATGCGGAAGCCTGCGTCGCGGCGCAGGTTGCGGCGGCGCGCGCCGCGGGCGCGGAAATCCTGACGCCATGCCCGGTGCTGAAAATCGAAGCCAGTGCGCGCGGCGTCCGCATCGTGATGGCGAACCGGACCATCGAAGCAGGCAAGGCCGTTGTCGCCGCCGGGCCATGGCTCAAGACATTGCTGCCGGACTTGCCAGCGCCGGTCCGCGTCACGCGCCAGGTGCTCGGCTGGTTCACGCCGAAGGATGCCGCGCCGTTCGCGTCAGAAAAATTTCCGATTTTCCTGTTCGAGAGCCCGCATGGCGTTCACTACGGCTTTCCGCCCAACACCGGCGGCAATCTCAAGATTTCAAAACACCATCACTTCGACGAGGCGGTGGAGCCTGACACCTGCGACCGCGAAGTTTCTTCGCGCGACCAGCAGGGCATCCGCGATTTCATCACGGACTATCTGCCCGCAGCCGATGGTCCGATGGTTGAGGCGAAGACCTGCCTCTACACCATGACGCCGGACGGCGATTTCATCATCGACCGGCTGCCGGGCAACCCGAACATCGTGATTGCCTCACCCTGCTCCGGCCACGGCTTCAAGTTCGCGCCCGTGATCGGCGACATTCTGGCCGACCTTGCGACGATTGGTGCAACGCAGCGCGATATTTCCCGCTTCGGCCTTGCACGGTTCCGCTGAAACAGGCGCTTTCGAAAGACGTACTTCGGTGGCGGAAGTAACCCCTTTCCTTGGCCCCGCGTCCGGGTAACCTTGGGGCAATGCTTGCGGCGCAAGACCGCACTGGACTGCCGCGACGAAACATTAGGGAAACGCCATGCTCGGACTGATGCAGGACTGGCCGCTGCTCTGTCACCGGATCATCGACCACGCCGCCACCGACCATCCCGGGCGCCCCGTCATCTCGCGTTCGGTCGAAGGGCCGATCCACACCACCAACTATGCCAACGTGCGAAAGCGCGCGCTGCGGGTCGCGCAGCAGCTTGAGCGCGCCGGCATCAGGCCGGGCGACCGCGTCGCGACGCTGGCCTGGAACACCTGGCGGCATCTGGAAGCCTGGTACGGCATCATGGGCTGCGGCGGCGTCTACCACACCGTCAACCCGCGCCTGTTTGCCGAGCAGATCGTCTGGATCATCAATCACGCCGAAGACCGCATCGTGATGACGGACCTGACGTTCGTGCCGCTCTTGGAAAAGCTCGCCGACAAGCTGCCGAAGGTCGAGCGCTACATCGTCATGACCGACGCCGCCAACATGCCGGCGACGGCGCTCAAGAATGCGGTGGCCTACGAGTCATGGCTCGCCGAAGGCGACGGCGACTACACATGGAAGCGCGTCGATGAAAACGACGCCGCCGGCATGTGTTACACTTCCGGCACCACCGGCAATCCCAAGGGCGTCGTCTATTCGCATCGCTCAAATGTGCTGCATTCGATGATGGCGGCGATGCCCGACGCCATGAACGTGTCGGCGCGTTCGGTCGTGCTGCCCATCGTGCCGATGTTCCATGCCAACTGCTGGGGTCTCGCGCTGACCTCGCCGATGGTTGGCGCTGCGATGATAATGCCGGGCGCCAAGCTCGATGGCGCGTCGGTCTACGAATTGCTCGATACCTACAAGGTGACGTTCTCCGCCGCGGTGCCGACGGTGTGGTTCGGACTGCTGCAGCACCTCGAGGCCAACAACCTCAAGCTGCCCCACCTCGACAAGGTGACCATCGGCGGCTCAGCCTGCCCGCCCGCCATCACGCAGAAATTCCAGGACAACTACAACGTCGAGGTCTGCCACGCCTGGGGCATGACCGAAATGTCGCCGCTCGGCACGCTGGGTTCGCTGAAACCCGAATACGCGCACCTCAAGGGCGACGAACGCCTCGCGATCCAGGCCAAGCAGGGCGCAGCGCCGTTCGGCGTCGAGATGAAAATCACCGACGACAAGGACAAGGAACTGCCGTGGGACGGCAAGACCTTCGGCCGCCTCAAGGTACGCGGGCCCGCCGTCACCCGCGCCTACTTCAAGGAAGACCATGCGGTGCTGGACGGCGACGGCTATTTCGACACCGGCGATGTCGCCACCATCGACCCGCACGGCTACATGCAGATCACCGATCGCTCCAAGGACGTCATCAAGTCCGGCGGCGAGTGGATTTCCTCCATCGACATCGAGAACCTCGCGGTCGGCCATCCCAAGGTGGCCGAGGCCGCCGTGATCGGCGTGCACCATCCGAAATGGGACGAACGGCCGCTGCTGATCGTGGTTCCCAAAAAGGGACAGACCATTACCCAGGATGAAATGCTGGGCTTCATGCAGGGCAAGATCGCCAAGTGGTGGATGCCCGACGACGTGACATTCGTCGAGGAAATCCCGCATACGGCCACGGGCAAGATCCTCAAGACCGCGCTGCGCGAGCAATTCAAGGATTATGTGTTGCCGACGGCGAAGGCTTCCTAGGTACGGCGTCGTAAATCGTTGTCATTGCGAGAGGCGCTTGCCGCCCCGCGTATAAACCTCTATCCGTCTGCCGCGTATTTATATTTCGGGTGCGATCTTTTCCTTTTCGGGGATCTCTCCCAAACAGGCGCGCAATGTCCCGTCGGAACCCGTTTGTCCAGCCACTCTCACCGTTCGCCATCTGGGCGCGGCGGCTGGCGTTCTTTGCGATTCCGGTCGCTTTGCTGGCGATCATTTTCGAACGCACCGGCATGCTTGAAATCTATCCCGTCATGGCGACGTTCGGCGCCTCATTGGTGCTGGCCGGTGCGGCGATACTGTTGGCGTTCATTTCGCTCGCGGTAATCTGGTTCACCGGCGACAGCGGCACCGGCCACGCCGTCGGCGCCATCCTGCTCGGCATCATGGTGATCGCCTACCCCGGCTACCTCGGATACAAGGCGTACAAGCTCCCCGCGATCTACGACATCACCACCGACCCCTACGATCCGCCGCGCTTCGAGGCCGTCGCGCGGCTGCGCACCCGCGAAGCAAACCCCGTCGCCTATAGCGGGCTTGTGACCTACACGCTCCAGCGCCGGGCCTACCCGGAGATCGAGGCCATCAGCGTAACCATCAATGCACAGCAGGCCTACGATGCCGCGCTCGCGGTCGTGAACAAGCGCAAGTGGCGCATCGTCGATGAACGCCCGCCGATTGCAGGACGCCGCGAAGGCCGCATCGAGGCCATCGCGCTCAGCCCGATCATGGGATTTCGCGACGACGTCGTGATCCGCATTCGCGCCACCGGCGCTGCGGCGGCGAAAATAGATCTGCGTTCCGCGTCGCGTTATGGCTTTCACGACTTCGGCGCCAACGCCAAGCGCGTCAGCGACCTGATCGACGATATCGACGGCGTGACATCGCCGGATGCGCTGGAGCGCGCGGCACGCCGCGCCGCCCGCACGGCACGCACGCAGCAGAAGCCCGGCGAGAAACCCGCGGCACCTCAGCCCGCCAAACGATAGGTCCCGGCAATCGAGGCAGCGCCGTCGGTCGCGACCATCCCGCGCGCGACGAGATCTTCCATGTGCGCCAGCGTCGAAAGCCCCGCAGCGCCGGTGAGCCGCGGGTCGATGCCGATATAAATAGCGCGCACGAGGGTCGGAATGTCCGCCTCGCCTTTCGCCAGACGATGCAGGATCGAGGCTTCGCGCGCCTGCCGGTGGCGGATGTAATACTGCACGAACTCCGGCGCGTTGCGGATTTCGCGGCCGTGGCCGGGAAAATAAATCTGCTCCTTGCGTTTGCTGAGTTTTTCCAGCGACGCCATGTAATCGCTCATGGCGCCGTCGGGTGGCGCAACAATCGACGTCGCCCATGCCATCACATGATCGCCGACAAACAGCATGTCGGTATCTTTCAGCGCATAGGCCATGTGGTTGGCGCAGTGGCCCGGCGTGGTAATCGCCTCAAGCGCCCAGCCCCCGCCCTGCACGACTTCGCCGTCCGCCAGCCGGCGGTCGGGCATGAAGTTTACATCGCCGCTTGAATCGAGCGGCTTGTGTTCGCCGATGTTGAGCGGACGCGCGTGACGATGCGGCCCCTCCGCCAGCACGATGGCGCCGGTGGCAGCTTTCAGCGCCGGCGTGTTCGGCGAATGATCGCGATGGGTATGGGTGACGAAAATATGCGTGACGGTTTCGCCGCGCGTGGCGTCGAGCAATGCCGCGATGTGTTGCGGATCTTCAGGACCGGGATCGACAATGGCGACCTTGCCGCGCCCGACAATGTAGCTCACCGTTCCCTTGAACGTGAACGGGCTTGGGTTGTTGCACAGGATGCGGCGCACGGGGACGCTACCTTCGGGACCGCACGCTTCAGCATGGCCTGGCGCGAGATCGAAGGTTTTATCGAACGGAATGTCTTGCGGAGTATCTTCGGCCACGGGGCACCTGTTTTCTTACCTCTCCCTGAGGGAGAGGTCGACGCGCGAAGCGCGGCGGGTGAGGGTTTACAGCCTATAACTAAGTCCTAACACCCCTCACCCCAACCCTCTCCCCAACGGGGAGGGGGTATAGTGATATCGGGGAAAGCAGGCCAGTTCTGACCATAGTTGGAACGGTGTGCAACTGCGTATGCCGACGTGAATTAAGCCAATGTGAAATGGCGGCCGTCACTTCCGCCCAGAAATATAAAGAATATAAAGCGGTCCTAGAATAAATATCGGACGAGGTCAGCTTTTGACCCAGCTGCGACATTGGTCCTCGAAAGCCCACTTCATCGTCATCGAATCGAGCGAACTTCGATGCAGGAACGTAATATCCTAGATTAGGGTTGGGGATAGTCCCCAAGCGGGTGACGCTTGGTGCGAGTAATAGTCGCGTTGCTGTTGGGTGCTGCTGGCCAGTTGCTGGTGCCGGTACAGGCGTGGGCGGGTCTTCGCAACAAGAGGATTGCTCTTGCAGTCGCCGCATTTCTCGCTACGCATTACTGGCCAGCGTTGGCCCGCGCTCAAGTTTTCGAGGGGATTGACTTAGCCACGGGCAGCAATGGCTCTAACAACACCATTGGTGTTAGCGCCGACGGCTCTATTGTGGCCGGAACGACGGGGACCAATAACGGCAATAATGTAGAGGCTGTTCGCTGGACTCCGAGCGGCGGCATAGTTGGTCTTGGGTTGCTCCCTGGGGGCACGAATAGTTTGGCCAATGGAATGGGCGCCGATGGCACGGTGATCGTCGGCTATACCACCAACAACGGTTCCACTAACAGGATGTTGAAAAAACCGATCGGGGGCTCAGATTTCTACTGAAATCAGGGTGCTATTGGGAACTTCGACATCCAAAGGAACCGGCGCCCCCTGGGCCAAGATCTGCTCAAGAATCATAAAAAGACGGGAATGGATGTGGGTC
>CANJBX010000029.1 GCA_947472885.1 Hyphomicrobiaceae bacterium | reverse complement strand
GGAATCCGCCCTTCAAGATCGACGTATGAAAACAGCGACCCCGATCTCTCATCCATCCCGCGCATCGCTCACCTCCGTCCTGCGTTAACAAGACGGAATCACGCTAGCGGGCCCAAGGGAAGACCCTTTTTCAACATCCTGCTAAGGCTGTCTGGTGGGTGCCTTCGCCCGCGTTTGGGCCGGGTGTGAAAGGCGAAGCACGCTACTGTTTCCGCGAGGCTGGCGGGTTACATTAAGGCCCGACTCGGAGACTGCCCGTGCGCCAATATCTCGACCTGATGGAACATATCCTCGCCAAGGGCGTGGAAAAGCACGACCGCACGGGGACAGGCACCATTTCCGTGTTCGGCCATCAGTCGCGTTACGGTCTGGCCGACGGCTTCCCGATGACCACGACCAAGAAGCTGCACCTCAAGTCGATCATCCATGAATTGCTGTGGTTCATGGCCGGCGACACCAACGTCAAATATCTCCAGGACAATGGCGTCTCGATCTGGAACGAGTGGGCCGACAAGAATGGCGACCTTGGGCCGGTATATGGCGCCCAATGGCGCTCATGGCCGGCGCGCGATGGTTCGACCATCGACCAGCTCGCCAATGTCGTTGCCGCGATCCGCAAGAACCCGGACTCGCGCCGCCTGATCGTCACCGCATGGAATCCATCGGACGTGGACCGCATGGCGCTGCCGCCATGTCATTGCCTGTTTCAGTTCTATGTCGCCAACGGCAAGCTGTCCTGCCAGCTTTATCAGCGTTCGGCGGATGTGTTCCTCGGCGTGCCTTTCAATATCGCATCCTATGCGCTGCTCACGCTGATGATGGCGCAGGTGACGGGCCTCAAGCCCGGCGAGTTCATCCATACGCTCGGCGACGCGCACCTTTATCTCAACCACATCGAGCAGGCGCATTTGCAGTTGTCGCGCGCGCCGAACAGGATGCCGGTGATGAAGCTCAACCCGGCGGTGAAGGAACTCACCGACTTCCGCTACGAGGACTTCACCCTCGAAGGCTACGACGCCCATCCGCACATCAAGGCGCCGGTGGCGGTGTGAGTTTGTCCGCCGTTAAACCCAGGATCGTCTTTGTTGTCGCCGCAGCAGAAAACGGCGTGATCGGCCGCGACGGCGATCTGCCGTGGAAACTGAAATCCGACATGGCGCGGTTCAAGGCGCTGACGATCAACAAGCCGGTGGTGATGGGGCGCAAGACCTGGGCTTCGCTGCCAAAGCCGCTGGTCCAGCGCACCAACATCGTCGTCACGCGCGACAAGGCGTTTGCTGCGCCGGGCGCGGTCGCCGTGCATTCGATCGATGAGGCTATTGCCGCCGCAACACGCGATGCGGCGGAGCGCGGCACAAACGAAATTGCCGTCATCGGCGGTGCGGAAATCTATCGCCAGTTCATGGCGCATGTGGATCGCATCGAACTGACGCGGGTACATGCACCAACCGAAGGCGATGCCGTGTTTCCCGATTTGCCTGTGGCCGCGTGGCGCGAGACTTTTCGCGAGTCACATGTCGCCGGGCCGGGCGACGAGGCCGCCTTCACCTATCTTACCTTTGAACGGGTCGAGACGTAATTTCCCAGTCATTATAATGGGTACTGCCTCATATCGCCGCGCCTTTGCAACGTCATGTGCGTTGAACCGGGCAGGGCTAACCCCTATAAACGCGCCCAAGAGTGACTAGATAGCGTACCTAAGATGTGGATGCGCGCCGGTTTTCGGCGCTGGAGGAAGTTCCGAATGCCGTGGAGCAATCAGGGTGGTGGCGGTGGCGGCGGTGGAGGTCCCTGGGGTTCAGGGCCAAAAGGCCCATGGGGGTCCGGTCAGCAACCGGGAGGTGGCGCAACGCCGCCCGACCTTGAGGAAATTCTGCGCCGCAGCCAGGACAAGCTGCGCGGCCTCGTGCCGGGCGGCAACCTTGGCGGCAAGGGCCTGTCGCTGATCGTGCTGGCGGGATTGGTACTCTGGGGCTTCTCCGGCTTCTTCCGGGTCGAGCCCGATGAACTCGGCGTTGTACTGCGCTTCGGCAAATACACCCGCGAGGCCACGCCGGGCCTGAACTATCACATTCCCTATCCCATCGAGAGCGTGCTGACGCCGAAGGCGCTGCGCGTCAACCGCATCGACATCGGCATGCGCGTCGTCGAGGATATGCGCCGAGGCACCGCCACGCGCGACGTGCCGGAAGAAAGCCTGATGCTGACGGGCGACGAGAATATCGTCGATGTCGATTTCACGGTGTTCTGGCGCATCAAGCCCAAGGGCGTCGGCGACTTCCTGTTCAACATCCAGAACGCCGAAGGCACCGTGAAGGCGGTCGCCGAAAGCGCGATGCGCGAAGTGGTCGGCCGTTCGGAAATCCAGCCGATCCTGACCGGCGCGCGCCAGAACATCGAAACCGGCGTACATGACCTGATGCAGAAGACGCTCGACAGCTACGAGGCGGGCGTCCTCGTCACTCAGGTGCAGATGCAGAAAGTCGATCCGCCTTCGCAGGTCATCGATGCGTTCCGTGATGTGCAGGCGGCCCGCGCCGACCTTGAGCGGGCGCAGAACGAAGCCCAGACCTACGCCAACCGGGTCGTCCCGGAAGCGCGCGGCCGTGCGGCGCAGATCCAGCAGTCCGCCGAGGCCTATCGCGAGCAGACGGTTGCCGAAGCCAAGGGCCAGGCCTCGCGCTTTACTCAGGTTTACGAGCAATACAAGAAGGCGCCGGAAGTCACGCGCGAGCGGCTCTATCTCGAAACCATGGAACGTATCTTCAACGGCACCGACAAGATCATTCTCGACGGTGGAAGCAGTGGCGGCGGCGGCATCATGCCGTTCCTTCCGCTGAACGAGATGCGGCGCGCACCTGCTGCGCCGCAACCCCAGACCGGAGGCACCACACGATGAAACTCTCCGTCTTTGGCGGTATCGCCACCGTAGTCGTCGCGGTTCTCCTGTTCCTCGGCTACTCGTCAATCTTCACTGTGCACCAGACGCGTCAGGCACTGGTGGTTCGCCTCGGCGAGCCGCGTCAGGTCTATGGCGATCCGGGCATCCACTTCAAATGGCCGCTGATCGAGAACGTGATCTACGTCGACAAGCGCATTCTCGACCTCGAGAACTCGGCGCAGGAAGTCATCGCCTCGGACCAGAAGCGTCTCGTGGTCGATGCCTTCGCACGCTACAAGATCGTCGATGTGCTGAAGTTCTATCAGTCGGTCGGCTCCATCGAAGGCGCCAACTCGCGGCTCTCGACGCAGCTCAATTCGGGCCTGCGCCGCGTGCTCGGCGAAGCAACGCTGACCCATGTCGTGCGTGACGAACGTGCGACCCTGATGGCCCGCGTACGCGATCAGCTCGACCGTGAGGCCGAAGCCTTCGGCATCAAGGTCATCGACGTGCGTATCCGTCGCGCCGACCTGCCGGAGCAGAACAGCCAGGCGGTCTACCAGCGGATGCAAACCGAACGTCAGCGTGAAGCCGCCGAGTTCCGCGCCAACGGCAGCCAGCGTTCGCAGGAAATCCGCGCCCGCGCCGACCGTGACGTGACGGTGCTGCTTGCCGACGCGACTTCGACTTCGGAAAAAACGCGCGGCGAAGGCGACGCCACGCGTAACAACATCTTTGCCGAAGCCTATAGCAAGGATGCCGACTTCTTCTCGTTCTATCGCTCCATGCAGGCCTACGAGACCGGCCTTCGCCACAGCGACACGCGGCTGGTCATCAAGCCGGATTCGGAGTTCTTCCGTTTCTTCGCCGACCCGTCCGGCAAGTTGCGGGACAAGAAAACGGCGACGCCGTAACGGCAATCCGCTGAAACAGTAGCGCGGCGCTTTGCGCCGCGCTAAGAACGCCCGATGTCCGATTTCATCGTTGCGCTTGGCCTCGTATTCGTCATTGAAGGACTGGTGTTCACGGCCTTTCCAGGTCAGGCGAAGCGTGCGCTGCTGGCGGTGACAGAATCGCCGGAGAACATGCTGCGGATCGTTGGCATCGTCAGTGCCGTTCTCGGACTTGTGATCATCTGGGTGATGCGCGCCCTGCCAGCCTGATGGCGCTGCCGGGATAAAGTTTTAGCCTTCCAATCCACTGATAAGACGCGGTTTTTCCCGAGCCATGGCCATCCTGTCACGGCGCCGGCGCGATCCCTGTACCGTCTCGGTTCGGACAAATTCACCATGCAGCTTCCCCGTTCCTATGCCGCACTTGCGCGGGGGTGGGCTTCCGGGTCACTCTCGAAGCAACTCCCGATTTCCTCCTAGGAGAAGCAACCCTCATGCTTGGGTTAAATTTGGCCGGGTTTTCCAACACCGTTGTCCGCCGTCCCTTGATCGCTGCTGCTTTCGGTGCGGCGCTGCTGCTGCCTTCGCTGGCGCAGGCGCGCGGCCCAGATGGCATCGCCGATGTTGCCGAGAAGGTGATCGACTCGGTGGTGAACATCTCGACCTCGCAGACCGTGGAAGCCCGTGGCGGCACCGGCGGCGGTAGCGGTGCGGGTCCGCAGGTTCCTCCGGGATCGCCGTTCGAGGATTTCTTCGATGAGTTCTTCAAGAACCGCCGTGGCGGTCAGGGCGGCACGCCGGGCACACCCGGGGCACCCAATGCACCGGGCGGCCAGAACAGCGAACGCGGCGACAATAGCTCGCCCCAGGCTCCGAACCGTAATGCGCGCCGCGTGAATTCGCTCGGCTCGGGCTTCATCATCGACGCCTCGGGCATTGTCATCACCAATAACCACGTCATTGCCGAAGCCGACGAAGTCACCGTCATTCTCAACGACGGTACGCGGCTGAAGGCCGAGATCGTCGGACGCGACACCAAGATCGATCTCGCCGTGCTGAAGGTGAAGAGCGACAAACCGCTCAAGGCCGTGAAGTTCGGCGACTCGGAAAAGCTGCGGCTCGGCGAATGGGTCATTGCCATCGGCAACCCGTTCAGCCTCGGCGGCACCGTGACGGCCGGCATCGTGTCGGCGCGTAACCGCGATATCCAGTCGGGTCCCTACGACAATTACATCCAGACCGACGCCTCGATTAACCGCGGCAACTCCGGTGGTCCGCTGTTCAACCTCGATGGCGATGTCATCGGCATCAACACCGCGATCATTTCGCCCTCGGGCGGTTCAATCGGCATCGGCTTTGCCGTGCCGTCGAAGGCCGCGGTCGCCATCATCGACCAGCTGCGCCAGTTCGGCGAAGCCCGCCGCGGCTGGCTCGGCGTCCGCATCCAGCAGGTGACGGACGACATCGCCGAAAGCCTCAGCATCAAGCCGACGCGCGGCGCGCTGATCGCGGGCATCGACGACAAAGGCCCGGCGAAGCCCGCCGGTATCGAACCGGGCGACGTGGTCGTCAAGTTCGACGGCAAGGATATCAAGGAAATGCGCGACCTGCCGCGCGTCGTGGCTGACACGACGGTCGGCAAGGATGTCGAAGTCGTCGTCATCCGCAAGGGCAAGGAAGAAAAGAAGACGGTGAAGCTCGGTGTACTCGAAGACGAGAAGAAGCAGGCTTCGCTGGCGCCGAAGAAGGAAGCCGTGCCGGAAGAGAAATCCGTCGTGCAGAAGTCGCTCGGCCTGTCGCTTGCGGGCATGAGCGACAGCCTGCGCACGCGCTACAAGATCAAGGATACGGTGAAGGGCGTTGTCATTACTTCGGTCGATGGCAATTCTTCCGCCGCCGAGAAGCGCGTCAGCGCGGGCGAGGTCATCGTCGAAGTCGCACAGGAGCCGGTCGCCACGCCGGCTGACCTGCAGAAGAAGCTCGACCAGCTCAAGAAGGACGGCCGCAAGTCGGCGCTGTTCCTGATTTCCAACGGCGAGGGCGAACTGCGGTTCATCGCGCTGGCGCTGAACTAGACGTTTCAGGAATTGAAAAGCCGCGCCTGATTGATTTCAGGCGCGGCTTTTTTATTTGCGTTATTCGCGGCCGGGAAGCCTGAAGCGCGGAACGGATTTGTCCTTCCATGGTTCAAGAAGCTGGCAGGCCGCATGGAGTGCCGGCGCGGCATCAGCGGCGCGCTGCTTCAGTGTTTCTCCCAATGAAATTCGATTATTGCCGGGTACCGGCAGTCCTTGGCTTCGGCCGAGTTGCCATGGTGCAATGCAATATGTTATTATTGCAGTGCAGTATTTTACAGAAAGCCGCAATGGCCGGGGGGCGCGGCGGAACGGAGCGTCATGTTGAAGAAGTTAAACGCCTCTCCGATGCTGAAATATTCCCTGATTGCCGGCGCCGCCGCGCTTTGGCTGTTCGGCTTTTCCGATCAGATCCCGGACCTGGTCCAGACCGCGAAATATGTCGGCATCTCTGCGCTGATGGTGGCCGTCGCCGCGATTGCATAACGCGATGGGTTGGCGCGGCCGCTGAAATTAGACCGCAAATTCCGCGCGAGCGTAGCCCTGGATGTAGAGCAGCGCCGTGAGGTCGCCGTGGTCGATGCGTGCTGCGGCAGCAGCGGCAACCGCGGGCTTGGCATGATAGGCGACGCCGAGTCCGGCCTCCGAGATCATGTCGAGGTCGTTGGCGCCGTCGCCCGTCGCCATCGTGTCGGTGTCTTTCAACTTCAATTTCGTGCGCAGTTCGATCAGCGCAGCGCGCTTGCCGTCGCGCCCGAAGATCGGCTCCGCCACTTCGCCGGTCAGCTTGCCGTCTGCCGTCGTCAGGATGTTGCCGCGCGATTCCTCAAAGCCGATCATCGCCGCGATCCGCTGGGTAAAGATCGTGAAGCCGCCGGAGACGAGAGCCGTATAGGCGCCGTGCTTGCGCATGGTCATGATGGCGGTGCGTCCGCCCGGCGTCATCGTGATGCGGCTCGCGATTACTTCCTCGGCGACGGTGTCCGGGAGGCCGTTGAGCAGGGCGACGCGCGCGCGCAACGCAGGCTCGAACGCGATCTCGCCGCGCATGGCGCGTTCGGTGACGGCTGAAACTTCGGCCTTCTTGCCGACGAAGTCGGCCATCTCGTTGATGCACTCCTGACCGATCATGGTGGAGTCCATGTCGGCGAGAAACAGATGCTTGCGGCGGCCTTCCGCAGCCTGCACCACCACATCGACCGGCAGGCCCGCCAGCGCCGTTCGCACGCGATCAGCCACCTGGCGGTTGTCGTTGCCCCGATCCCCGCTAAAAGGTAGGTCGGCAGCGATGCCCGGATCGAGCCAGACCGGCTGGCCCGGCGCGTTCAGCGCCCCAGCGGCACGCGCCAGTGCGGCGCTGTCGAGCGCGCCTGCGGAGGCTGAAATGAGGGTGGCGACGAAGTTCATGAGGGCGATCTTAGGGTGATGAAGCCGGGTTCGACAAAGGCGGTGCTTATCGCAGGACCGACCGCGAGCGGCAAGTCCGCGCTGGCGATTGAGCTGGCGCGGCGCACCGGCGGACTCGTCGTCAATACGGATTCCATGCAGGTTTACAGCGACCTGCGGGTCATTACAGCGCGGCCCAGCATCGAGGAAGAGGCGCAGGCGCCGCACCGGCTTTATGGGCATGTCGATGCGGGCGTGAACTACTCCGTGGCGCGGTTTCTCAAGGACGCAGCGATTGTGCTGGCGGAGGCCGAGCGCGACGGAACATTGCCGGTGTTCGTCGGCGGCACCGGGCTTTACTTCAAGGCGCTGACGCGCGGCCTGTCGGCGGTGCCGCCGGTGCCGGAGGAAATCCGCTCGGCAATCCGGATGCGGCTTGAGGCGCTCGGGCCGCAGGCATTGCATGAGGAACTTGGCAAACGCGATCCGGGCATTGCCGCGCGTCTCAAGCCGGCCGACCGCACCCGTATCGCGCGCGCGCTTGAAGTGATTGAGGCGACCGGGCGTTCGCTCGATGAATGGAACAAGGAAAACGGCAAGCCGCTGCTCGATCCTGCGCAGGCGACGAAATTGTTTCTGACGCCGGAACGCGAGACGCTGTTTGCGCGGATCGACGCGCGTTTCGACGCAATGATTTCCGGCGGCGCGCTCGATGAAGTGCGTGCGCTCGGAGCGCGCAAGCTCGATGCGTTATTGCCGGCGATGAAGGCGCATGGGGTGCCGTGGCTGATGCGCTACCTCGCGGGCGAGATGCCGCTGGAGGAAGCGGGACGGCGGGCCAAGCTCGACACGCGCCACTATGCCAAGCGGCAGTTTACGTGGTTCCGCCATCAACTCGCGGACTGGGAGCGCGTGGCGCCAGAGGACGGTCTGACGGCGGCTTTGCGAATTTACGGTTTTGTCTGAGGCCGCAGCCGCCACAGCGCCGCCAGCACGACGACGGCAAGCCCCGATGCCAGCACCCACCACATCGGGCGAATGGTGTAGCTGAAATCGAAGTTCGCAAAGAAGATGCGGTCGAGCGGGACATTGCTGCGGAAGTGATACCAGAAGGTTTCAAGCGGCGCGGTCAGTGCGGCAGCAATCACCGCCAGCGCGGTGAGGTGGACGAGCGTCATCTCGCGCCAGCGCCTCTGCATGATGCGATAGCCCAGCAGCCAGAACAGCAACCCTGACATGAGGATCGGCTGCGATACGTCGTTCTTGGTCTGCAACAGGAAATGAGTCGCCGCGAGCATGGCGATGACGTAGATCGCGTTGTGCAGTGTGTTCCAGCGCGCGCCCATGCGGCGGATCATGCCGTCGGTCGAGGTCGCGGCGAGGGCCGCAAGACCGACTAGCGCGACAAAACCGATGGTGAGATAGAAGCGCAGCACGATTTCGCTCGCCACCGTGGCGAGCTGGAATTTCTGGTCGGTAATGTAGAGCAGGAAGTGCATGAAGATGTAGGCGGCGGAAGCGACGCCCAGCGTGCGGCGGGTCAGCAGCAACCTGGGTTGCTTGAAGATGCGGGCGGCGGGTGTCACGGCGAGCGTGATCCAGATGAGCCGCACGGTCCAGTCGCCGGTGAAGTGAATCATCTCGGTGACCGGCCGGGGACCAAGGTCGCCGGTGAGGTTGCGATAGATCAGCCACAGGAACGGCAGCAGGGAGCCAATGAAGGCGATGATCTTGACCGGAGACCAGGCGCCGGAGCGCTCGCGCAGGAAAGGCATGTCGTCTGGGTTCCCGATCTGCTTCCGGTCTTGGATAACCACCCTAAGTTAGGTTGTTGTTTATATGTCCCGCAGGGACCTGCAACTTTGCGTGAGGCATGGTGGTCCGGGTTGTGAGCAGGACGGCGTATGCGATCCGGCATTTTCGATTGTCTGCGTGGCGGATTGGTGTGCCGCCATGTCAGGTAAATTTACACATTATCAACCATGATAAATTACCATTATGAGCAATCAATGACGCGGATTGAGTCCTGCACATTGAGGTCTCGCACGCGGGTGGCGTGTGTGCGGCCACAAGATGCCTGCCAGGGAAATGCGCCATGCGTGGCGTAACAAGGGAAAATTTGCGGTGGATTTTCAAAACGGCGCCTCAGAAGAGGCGCTCAGGGCCGGCGTTCCAGCCAGTGAATCGCCGGGCGGCGATGAGCTGATCGAATTTATGAAGCCCGTTGGCATCCTTATCGGTCTTCAGCATCTCATCGACGCCAATGAAGGCAATCCGCAAGCTGTAAGCAGGGCCGCCGCTTGACCCGCATGTTTGACTGAGCCTGTCGCCGGCAGCGCGGCCGGAAACCAGCAACACTCATTCCAGTACGTGCCGCCACGCTCTGTGGCTGCAATCTGATTCACTTCACCAGAAGGGTCATCGACATGAAAACAGTTCGCGTAAAGTTGCTCACGATCCTGTCGCTCTTGCTGATTGCGATGCTGGCGATTGGTGGCGTCGGCTGGTATGCGGCCAAGGTTGCGAACGATGGTCTTACGACAGTTTATCAGGACCGCGTCGTGCCGTTGCGCGATCTCAAGGTCATTTCCGACATGTATGCGGTCAATATCGTGGACACCGCGCACAAGGTTCGTAACGGCAATAGCGACTGGAAGACGGGTCGCAAGGCCATCGACGAGGCCGAAGCCCTGATCAAGAAGCACTGGAAGGAATACTCCGGTACTTACATGGAGGCTGACGAGAAGAAACTTGCCGGCCAGTTGTCAACACTCATGGTCGCCGCCGATGCAACGACCAAACGGCTTGGCGAGATACTCGATGCCAAGGATCAGAAGGCGCTCGACAAGTTTGTCGTCGAGCAGCTTTATGCGGCGATAGATCCGGTTTCGGACATCGTCGGCAAATTGACCGATCTCCAGATCACCGATGCGGGCGAAAAATATACGTCTTCGGCGGCAGTTTTTGTCGCCGCGCGTTTCGGCATGATCGCCAGTTTGATCGCGGGCGCGATTGTTATCGCCTTCTCGCTCTGGCTGGTGGTGGCGCAGATTTCAAGGCCGCTGACGGCATTGACCGGCGGGATGCTGGAGCTTGCCGGCGGCAACTTCGGCGTTGTTCTGCCGGGTCTTGGCCGCAAGGACGAGATCGGCGATGTGGCGCAGGCGGTCGAGACCTTCAAGGTCAAGTCGGCCGAGAAGGCGCGCGCCGAAGCGCAGGCCAGTGCCGACCGCGAGTTGCGCGAGGCGGCAGAGAAAGCCGCGCGCGACCGGACCGCAGCCGAAGAGAAAGCTGAACTCGACCGCCGCACGGCCGCCGAATGCGATGCCGCGACCGCGCGCGTCATGGCCGAGTTCGATGCCGCCGTCGGTGGCATCGCCAAGGCTGCGATGGCGGGTGATTTTTCGCAGCGCGTACCGCTTGAAGGCAAGGAAGGCGTTATCCGCAACCTCGCCGGTGCGATGAACGCCATGTGCGACAACATCGGCAAGGTGATGGATGACATGAGCCGGATGCTGGGCGCGCTCGCCGAAGGCGATCTGACCCCGCGCATTGCCGCTAACTATCAGGGCGCGTTCGGTACGCTCAAGGATAACGCCAACACGACGGCGGAACGGCTCTCCGAGACCATCTCCAAGATCAAGGCGGCGGCCAACGAAGTGGCGAGCGCCGCCGCTGAAATCTCGACATCGACGACGGACCTGTCGCAGCGCACCGAAGAACAGGCAGCGGGCCTCGAGGAAACCTCAGCCTCGATGGAACAGATTTCCGTGACGGTGAAGAAGAACGCTGAAAACGCCCAGCAGGCCAACAAGCTCACCGCCGGTGCCCGCGAAGTCGCAGACCGCGGCGGGGCAGTGGTCGCTTCGACGGTTGAAGCCATGTCGCGGATCGAGGAGTCGTCCAACAAGATCGCCGACATTATCGGCGTTATCGACGAAATCGCGCGCCAGACCAACCTGCTCGCGCTCAACGCCGCTGTCGAAGCGGCGCGCGCGGGCGATGCGGGCCGTGGCTTCGCGGTGGTGGCGTCGGAAGTGCGCTCGCTGGCCCAGCGTTCCTCGCAGGCAGCGAAGGACATCAAGGACCTGATCACGTCGAGTTCGACGCAGGTCAAGGATGGCGTCGAACTCGTCAACCGTACTGGCACCTCGCTCAACGAAATCGTCGACTCAATCAAGCGTGTCGCCGACATCGTGGCTGATATCGCGACGGCCTCGAACGAGCAGGCGACCGGCATCGATCAGGTCAACAAGGCGCTGACCCAGATGGATGAAGTCACCCAGCAGAACTCGGCGCTGGTTGAGGAAAATGCCGCTACCGCCAAGACGCTGGAGAGCCAGTCGGCGGCCATGGACCAGCAGGTCGCGTTGTTCCGGCTCGAAGCCGGTGGCGGCACGGTGCAGCGCCGCCGCGCTGCCTGAGCCTGCCTGCGAAAGCCGCCCAAGGGCGGCTCGACGAGGTCTGAAATCCCAAGCCCGGCCGCGCGCAGCCCGCATGGCCGGGCTTGTCTCTTTCTGGAATTGCGCTTTTAATGGCGTTTCGAGGCCGTTTGGGCCATTTTTGATCGCCAGCGCCCAAATTGGGGCTTGACGGCTTATTTCGCGATCTGTAGGTTTCGCGCAACTTTAGGGCTCTGGAAACGATCTATGCGCAACTTTGTTACCAATCTTATCGTAGTAGGCAGGTGCATCGGCCGCAGGTAGCCAAGCTACCCACGCTAATGGCGGTGCGCACAGGGGCCCTTCAGGCCCCTTTTTGATTCTCAAGCCACCCCTGCGAACACCCTGATTTACGACTGAATTTGAAGACCTGGATGGAGCGGACGATGACGACGGACAACAAGGATAGCGGCGCAACCGAAATGACCGGCGCGGAAATGGTGATCGCCGCGCTGGCCGATCAGGGCGTCGAACACATTTTCGGTTATCCGGGCGGTGCCGTTCTGCCGATCTACGACGCCATATTCCAGCAGGATAAGGTCAAACACGTGCTCGTCCGTCATGAACAGGGCGCGGCTCACGCCGCCGAAGGCTATGCGCGCTCGACCGGCAAGGTTGCAGCGCTGCTGGTGACGTCGGGACCGGGCGCGACCAATGCGGTCACGGGTCTTGCCGACGCGCTGATGGATTCGATCCCGATTGTCTGCATCACCGGGCAGGTGCCGACGCATCTCATCGGCAACGACGCGTTCCAGGAATGCGACACGGTCGGCATCACGCGGCCCTGCACCAAGCACAACTATCTGGTGAAGGACATCGCGGACCTGCCGCGCGTGCTGCATGAGGCGTTCTATGTCGCCGGCAGCGGACGTCCGGGGCCGGTCGTCGTCGATATTCCCAAGGACATCCAGTTCGCCAAGGGCGTCTACTTCAAGCCGAACGAATTTCCGCACAAGGGCTACCAGCCGCGCCTCAAGGGCGATCCCGACAAGATCAAGCTCGCCGTCGAAATGATGAAGCAGGCCAGGAAGCCGGTGTTCTACACCGGCGGCGGCATCATCAATTCAGGACCCAAGGCAAGCAAGCTGTTGCGCGAACTCGTCAAGCTGACCGGCTTCCCGATCACCTCGACCCTGATGGGGCTCGGCGCATTTCCCGCCGCCGATCAGCAGTGGCTCGGCATGCTCGGCATGCACGGCACCTACGAGGCCAACTGGGCGATGCACGACTGCGACCTGATGATCTGTATCGGCGCGCGTTTCGACGACCGCATCACCGGCCGCATCGATGCGTTCTCGCCGAACTCGAAGAAGATTCACATCGACATCGATCCGTCGTCGATCAACAAGAATGTCCGCATCGACGTCGGCATCGTCGGCGACTGCGCCAACGTGCTGGGCGACATGCTGGCAGCCTACAAGGCGACGCCGGGCGCACCCGACAAGCAGGCGCTGCAAGGCTGGTGGAAACAGGTCGATACCTGGCGCGCACGCAAGTCGCTCGCCTACAAGGCATCGGCCGACATCATCAAACCGCAATACGCGATCCAGCGCCTGTATGAACTGACGAAGGATCGCGACACCTACATCACGACCGAAGTCGGCCAGCATCAGATGTGGGCGGCGCAGTTCTATCATTTCCAGGAACCGCACCGCTGGATGACTTCCGGCGGTCTCGGCACCATGGGCTATGGCGTCCCGGCTGCGGTCGGCGTGCAGATGGCGCATCCGACGTCGCTGGTCATCGACATTGCCGGCGAAGCCTCGGTGCAGATGACCCTGCAGGAAATCTCGACGGCGGTGCAGTACCGCCTGCCGGTCAAGATTTTCATCCTGAACAACAAATACATGGGCATGGTGCGCCAGTGGCAGGAGTTGCTGCACGGCGGGCGTTATTCGGAAAGCTACTCCGAGGCGCTGCCGGACTTCGTGAAGCTCGCCGAGGCGTATCACGCCCATGGCATCCGCTGCGAGAAGCCGGCCGATCTCGACAAGGCGATCATGGAAATGATCGACACGCCGAAGCCGGTCATCTTCGACTGCCTCGTCGATCCGACGGAAAACTGTTTCCCGATGATCCCGTCGGGCCGCGCGCACAATGAGATGATCCTCGGCGATGCCGCCGAGAAGCTGGAGGACGCGGTCACCGAGGCAGGCAAGATGATGGTATAGTCCATCGCTTGCATGATCGGGCGTTACACGGGGCTTTCCGATGAGCGGTTTGAAATATCTTTGTTCGGTGGGGGCTGTGTCGGCCGCGATGCTGGCTGCGCCAGGCGTGGCGCGGCCCGCGCTTGCCAATCCGCTGCACGCGCCGACGGCGGATTTCATCCTCGACGTCGAGGTCACGCGCGACATCGACCATGCATTGAAAGCGCCGGCGCGTTACGTCTCGGTCGGCCGCCGTTTCCGCGTTGACTACAATGGGCTGGCGACGCTGTACGACATCAGCCGCAAGACCTACGAGGTGATGATTCCGCGCGTGCGGATGGCCGCGAAGGCGCAACGCCTTGACGGTGCGGTGATCGACAATCGCCGCTGGATCGGCGTTGAGGCGCGTACCGCGGAGCCTGCCGGTACGACGACCATGCTCGGCCGTCAGGTGATGAAATATCGTGTGACTGGAGCGATGTTTGAATCGCGGGTGCCGTTTGAAGGTGAAGTCTGGACGACGGCTGAAAACATCGTGGTGAAAGTGGAAGGTGTCAGCAAAGTCGGACGCGATGCGCCAACGCGAATCGAAGTAACCGCCATCCAGATCGCGGTCGGCAACATCGACGATTCGCTGGTGCTGGTGCCAAAGAACTTCGTGCGTGCCAAGCCGAAAGACGTTTACACCGCCGACGACAAGTGATGCCGATTTTCAAGAACAACATCTCCATTGGGTAATTGTCATGTCCACTGCACCTTCGACGAGCCACTATCCCGCAGCCCCGACCGCGCAGCGCGCGAGCGCACATACGTTGTGTGTGCTTGTCGATAACGAACCGGGGGTTCTTGCCCGCGTGATCGGACTGTTCTCCGGGCGCGGCTACAATATCGACTCGCTCACGGTCTCCGAAACCGAACACCAGAAGCACCTCTCGCGCATCACCATCGTGACGCGCGGTACGCCGATGGTGGTCGAGCAGATCAAGAACCAGCTCGACCGGCTGGTGCCGATCCATCGCGTCATCGACATGACGCTCGCTGGCAACGCCATTGAACGCGAACTGGCGATGGTGAAGGTCGCCGGCAAGGGGCAGGCGAGGGTCGAGGCGCTGCAGCTTGCGGAAGCCTTCCGCGCGCGCATCATCGACACCACGACCGAAAGCTTCGTCTTCGAGGTGACGGGATCGAGCGACAAGATCGAGAGTTTCATCAACCTGATGCTGCCGCTCGGCCTCGTTGAAGTCTCGCGCACCGGCGTGGTCGCCATCGGCCGCGGCCCGGAGGGGATGTAGGCCCGCCGGCCCGGTAAATCCGGGCGCAGGCAGTCCTGCAAGTATCCGTTCTAAAACGACTTTCTAAGGACTTGCCCCGCCCGCCGGGGCACCCTAGAAGCACACCGGAAAATGACAACGGGCCAAGCGGCAAGAGAGCCAGGCCGAGTAGGGGTTAGAACCATGCGTGTCTATTACGATCGCGACGCCGACCTGAACCTGATCAAGGGCAAGAAAGTGGCCGTCGTCGGCTACGGCAGCCAGGGCCATGCCCATGCGCTCAACATGCGCGACAGCGGCGTGAAGGACGTGGTCATCGCGCTGCGCAAGGGTTCTGCCTCCGCCAAGAAGGCCGAACGCGAGAAGTTCAAGGTCATGGAAGTCGCCGACGCCGCCAAGTGGGCCGATGTCGTCATGATGCTGACCCCGGACGAACTCCAGGGCGATATCTATCGCGACCACCTGCAAGCCAACATGAAGCAGGGCGCGGCGCTGCTGTTCGCCCATGGCCTCAACGTCCACTTCAACCTGATCGAACCGCGCGCCGACCTCGACGTGCTGATGGTCGCCCCCAAGGGCCCCGGCCACACCGTGCGCGGCGAATACCAGCGCGGCGCGGGCGTTCCCTGCCTGATCGCGATTGCCAAGGATTCCTCGGGCAACGCCCATGACCTCGGCCTGTCCTACGCTTCCGCCATCGGCGGCGGTCGTGCCGGCATCATCGAGACGACCTTCAAGGAAGAGTGCGAAACCGACCTGTTCGGCGAGCAGGCAGTCCTGTGCGGCGGCCTCGTGGAACTCATCAAGGCCGGCTACGAGACCCTGTGCGAAGCCGGCTACGCGCCGGAAATGGCCTATTTTGAGTGCCTGCACGAAGTGAAGCTGATCGTCGATCTGATCTATCAGGGCGGCATCGCCAACATGAACTACTCGATCTCCAATACGGCGGAATACGGCGAATACGTCACCGGCCCGCGCATCGTCACCGCCGAGACCAAGGCCGAGATGAAGCGCGTGCTGAACGACATCCAGACCGGCAAGTTCACCCGCGACTGGATGCTCGAGAACAAGGTCAATCAGGCCTCGTTCAAGGCGACCCGCGCGCGCCTCGCCGAACACGACATCGAGAAGGTCGGCGCCAAGCTCCGCGACATGATGCCGTGGATCAAGCAGGGCGCGCTGGTCGATAAGGCGAAGAACTAAGCTTCTTTCTGTCACGCACCGCTAATGCGGGGCATTCAGATTTCCTGACGCGGCGGCCTTCGGGCCGCCGCTGTCGTTTTGGAAACAGGTCTCGTGTCCCGGATCGTCGCGTCGGCTTCGCCGCCACTTGTCCGGGACACGAGAGCATCTTCTTCAGAGCTAGCTGTACGTCCGTTCACCTACATGACGGCTAAGCCGTTCACGTTACAGCAAAATATTGGTTCGCCGCCGGTGTTCGCTCTCTTGCGCCCACAATCGCATTACAGGAGTATGACATCGCGTGAACGCCGCTGCACCGAGGGGTTGCAGGCGCGCACGGTGTTTGTGTCCCCCGCCATGTCGCTCAACGACCTTCTCCGCGCTTCCCGCCAGTTGCCGGGTGCCGGAGCATTCGCGGGCCTTCCTCCCTTCCGTATCGTTCTCATCGCAGCGTTTCACCTTGCCGCCATCGCGGTGATGTTTTTCTCCGAGTACGGACTCGTCGAGAAAGCCGTCTTCCTGCTGACGTGGGCATTGCTCAACTGTTTCTTCCTGATGCTGACGCGCCGCCCGGCCACCGCCGCCGCGCTGTCGCTATCGCTGATCGTTGCACTCATCGTCCTGTCGCGCCTCAAGCATGAGGTGATCTGGATGACGATCAACTTCCTCGACGTGATGATCGTCGATACCGACACCATCCAGTTCCTGATGACGCTCTTCCCGAATCTCTGGCTGATGCTGGCGATAGGCTTTGTCGCCAGCGTGCCGGTGTTTGTCCTGATCTGGCGGCGCGACAGCTATCGCGTGCGCCGCCGCGTGGCCGCGCTCGGCATTGTCGCAAGCCTGCTCGGCATTACCGGCGTTTCATTCGCGGTGCCGACGGAGACGTGGGAAATCTTCCTGCCCGGCAGCCACATTTCCAAGTTCGCGCGTTCGGGCGTGGAGTCGCTGACGGAATTGTATCAGCACGGGTTCTTCGAATCCGATGCCGATGTTGTCGGACGGCTCGTGGCCCCCATAGGCGCGGTGTGCCCCACCACGAGCAAGCCGCCGCATATCGTGCTGGTGCATGACGAATCCAGTTTTGACATTCGCGCCGTGCCGGGCGTGAAGGTGCCGGAGAATTACGGCCCGCACTTCAAGTCGTTCGACGGCAAGCAGCGTAAGTTCATGGTCGAGAGCAACGGCGGGTCGAGCTGGTTTGCCGAGTATAACGTGCTGGCGGGGTTGTCCTCGCGCTCCTATGGCCGCTTCTCGTATTTCCTCACCCGCGTCGCCGCCGGTCGCGTCGAACGCGGGCTGCCGCGCGCGCTGCAGCGCTGCGGCTATCACACCTACACGCTGTATCCCTCGCTCGGCGCGTTCATGAGTGCGCGCGGCTTCCACACCTCGGTCGGCATCGAGCATTTCCTCGATTCCAAGGCGATGGGCACCAGCCGCGTGGAACCCGATAATTTTTACTTCGACAAGGCGGCGGATATCATTGGGCAACAGCGTGGCAAAGGTCCGCTGTTCATGTTCGTTTATCTCGCGGCCAATCATTACCCATGGACCGACCGCTGGCGTCCCGACCTGAACACGGAATGGAAGGATCTCGGCAATCCGCCGAAGGTCGATGAATATCTGCGCCGTCAGGCGATGTCGGCGGACTACTACGCCGCATTCGTCGCGCGGCTGAAGCGCGAGTTTCCGGGCGAGCAGTTCCTGATCGTGCGCTACGGCGATCATCAGCCGGAGCTGACCGCCAACCTGATCGAGCCGGGCGCGCCGGACAGCGTTATCAGCCAGCGCATGTCGACCTTCGATCCGCGTTATTTTTCGACCTACTACGGCGTCGATGCGCTCAACTTCAAGCCGCGCAACATCGGCGCGGCGCTCGATACGCTGGATGCGCCTTATCTGCCGCTGGTGGTGCAGCAGCTTGCAGGCCTGCCGCTCGATGCCTCGTTCACCGAGCAGAAGAAAATCTTTGAGCGCTGCAAGGGCGTCTATTACGGCTGCAGCGGCGGCGCGGAATCGCGGCGTTTCAATCGCCTGCTGATCGACGCCGGCCTCATCAAGGGGCTTTAAGGGCCAATGTTCGCGGGCTGGATCATCGCGGCGCTGCATATTGCGGCGCTCATCATCGGCTTTCTGTCCGAATACGAGTTTTTCCACCTCGCGCTGTTCGTCCTCGCGTGGGCGCTGCTCAATTTTCTTTTCCTGATGGTGCTGCGCCGCCCGGCAATCTCGGCGGCGCTGTCGCTTGCGCTGGTCTGCGGCATTATCGAGATGTCGCAGTTCAAGTGGGGCATCACCTACATGACCGCGACGTTCCTCGATCTGCTGGTCATCGACACCGATACGTTTGCGTTCCTGATCCAGATTTTCCCGCGGCTGCGCTGGTGGATCGCGGGTGGCTTTATCGTCGGCATCCCGCTGGCGGTTATGTTGTGGCGCTACGACCGTTTTCGTGTGCGGCGGTGGATCTCGCTCGCGGGCGCAGCTTTGTGCCTTGCCGCCATCATTCCGATGTCGTTTGCGAAGCCGGAGGAGGGCTGGGAGCCTTTCCAGGGCGTCAATCA
Organism: Hyphomicrobiaceae bacterium; assembly: GCA_947472885.1. Lineage (GTDB taxonomy): Bacteria > Pseudomonadota > Alphaproteobacteria > Rhizobiales > Xanthobacteraceae > CANJBX01. Next base: position 24,331 of record CANJBX010000029.1, on the reverse strand, counting down.
CATCTCGAATTTCACGCGCTCCGGCGTGTTCGCGGTTTCGCAACTGATGGCGACGGGATGGCTTGAGGCTGCAACGCATGTTGCCGATCCGGTGCCGATGACGAGCGCCACCGCCTGCAAGCCTGCGCGCAAGCTGCCGAACATCATCGTGGTGCTGGACGAGTCGAGTTTCGATGCCGCCAACGCGCCAGGCATCAAGCTGCCGGAGGGTTACGCGCGGCATTTCACGTCGTTCGACGGCAAGAAGCGGTTGCTGGAAGTGGAATCGACCGGCGGGCCGACGTGGTACGCGGAATACAATCTGCTGGCGGGCTTGTCGGCACGTTCCTACGGCAAGCTGAAATATTATCTGACGCGGATCGCCGCCGGGCATATCACCCGCGGATTGCCGAATGCGCTGAAGAAGTGCGGCTACGACACCTATTCGCTGTATCCGGCGCTGGGGGATTTCCTTAGCGCGCGGCGTTTCCAGACTGCGCTGGGCATCGACCATTTCATCGACCAGCACGGCATGGGCGCGGATGTCGAGATGCACCCGGACAGTTTCTTCTATGACCAGACCGCGAAGCTGTTTGCGAAGCGCGCGGATGAAAAGCCGCTGTTTGTGTTCACCTATCTCACGGCCAATCATTTTCCGTGGACGGTCGATTATCACCCGGAACTGACGCCGGACTGGAAAGCGCCGGACAATACGCCGGAGATCGACGAATACCTGCGCCGCCAGATCATGAGCGCGAACGATTACCGCGCATTCGTCGCACGGCTGAAGCGCGAGTTTCCCGGCGAACAGTTCCTGATCGTGCGGTTTGGCGATCACCAGCCGGCGATATCGTCAAAGCTGCTGGAGCCAAACGCCGAATCGAAAACAGTTGCGCGGAAAATGATGGACTACGATCCGCTCTACTTCACGACCTATTACGCCATCGACGCGGTCAATTTCGACCCGGTGGATGCGTCCGCGGCGCTGGGGCGGCTTGAGGGCGCGTACATGCCGCTGATGATCCAGGAATTGGCCGGCGTTCCGCTCGATCCCTCGTTTGTCGAGCAGAAGAAGATCATGCAGCGTTGCGCCGGCAAATTTTACACCTGCAATGGCGGCGCGGAGGCCAGGCGGTTTAACCGGCTGCTGATTGATGCAGGGTTGATCAAGGGGCTCTAGCTTTTTTACCTCTCCCCGTTTAGGGGGAGAGGTCGGCGCGCAGCGCCGGGTGAGGGGCATCTGCGGCGCCTAAGTTACCTACTTCCCGATCTTCTCCCACAACCACTTCGCGGCTTCCTGCGGCTGTTCCGCCTTGTCGCCGCTGACGCGCAGGTTGGCTTCGCGCATCGTTTCGACCTTGATCGCGCCGATCAGCGGCTTGATCGCGTTCAGGAGCGCCGTATCGCCCGCGCGGTTGGGCGAGATCAGGATAATGGCGTCGTAGGGCGGGATCGCGTGGCGGTTGTCGGCGATGGTGGCGAGATCGTATTGCGCGACGCGGCCGTCGCTGGTGTAGGCCGAGATCACATCGACATCGCCGCCCGCGACGGCGGGATACATGAACTCCGGCTGCATGGTGCGCTGGTTCTTGAATAGGAGCCTATAGGTTGCGCGCAGGGCCTGCCACTCCGGGCGGCCGAAGAATTCATAGTCGCTGGCAATGGTGAGGTTCGTTGCGTGCCGGCCGAGATCGCTTAAGGTTTTGATCTTCAATTCTTCCGCGCGCTTGCGCGGCATTGCCAGCGTATAGGCGTTCTCGAATCCCAGCCCGCCCGCCAGCACGACGCCGTGTTTTTCCTGCAGCCATTGCCTTACAGTGGCCAGCACTTCCTCACGCGGGCGCACGTCGCGGCGTTTCATCTGGTTGGCCCAGATGGTGCCGGAATATTCCACATAGATGTCAATGTCGCCGGCGGCGAGCGCGTCGAACACGACGGCGGAACCAAGCCCCTCACGGAGGATCGCCGACATGCCGTTGGCGGCAATCCGCTGGCCGATCAGCGAACCGAGCACATATTGCTCGGCGAATGGCTTGGCGCCGATGACGTAGCCCTTCTGGCTACGCGCAAGGCCTGGCACGATTGCCAGCGACACAATGGCCGCAAGACCAACTAACCCTGCAACAGCACGCCCGCGCTTGCGCACCGTGACGCCATTCTCCATCAGCGCCAGCAACTGATCGACGGCGAGCGCGAGGACCGCGGCGGCGGCGCAGCCGAACAGCACGAACACCCAATTCTGCGTCTGTAATCCGGTGAAGATGTAATTGCCGAGGCTGGTCTGGCCGATGGGTGTTGAAAGTGTCGCCGTTCCAATCACCCACACGGCGGCGGTGCGGATGCCGGCCATGATGACAGGGAGCGCAAGCGGCAGTTCGACCATCCACAGCGCTTGCCGCCGCGTCATGCCGACACCGACCGAGGCTTCCGAGATGGCAGGATCGATGCCCATGAGCCCGGTGATGGTGTTTCGCAATACCGGCAACATGCTGTAGAGCGCGAGCGCCAGCACGGAAGGCAGCAACCCAAGCGCCGAAAAAGAGAACCCCAAGCTACGGTCGGATAGCGCGGCAAGCGCAAGCAGCAGCGGATAGAACAGCGCAAGCAGCGCGAGGCCGGGGATTGTCTGCACGATGCTGGTGATACCAAGTGCAATCGCGCGCAGTGTTGGCCGCTTGAGGCAAAGGAACGCCAGTGGCAGGCTCACGACGAGCCCCAGCAGCAGCGCAATCGCTGATACTTTTACGTGGTTGCCAAAGTAATCCGGTAGGCGCGCGAGTGCCTCGGCAATGCGCGGGTCATTTGCCAGGGCCTCCATCATGCGCCATTCCCCGCGAGAAACGCATTGAGCTGTGCGGCATGGCGGCGCGGCGTCTGCATCAGTTCGCGCACGAAAGCATCCTGATGCTTCATCAGGTCCGCGGGCGTGCCGTCGGCGACGAGCGTGCCTTCGCGCATCACGACAATGCGGTCGGCGAGCAGCAGGGCTTCCAGCATGTCGTGGGTAATCAGCACACTGGTGAGGCCGAGTTCCTTGTGCAACCGCTTGCAATCCTGTCCCAGCGTGTCGCGCGTCAGCGAATCCAGCGCCGAGAACGGCTCGTCCATCAGCATGATGTCAGGCTTTGCCGCGATGGCGCGCGCGAGGCCGACGCGTTGGCGCTCGCCGCCGGAGAGCTGGTGCGGAAACCGCGTTGCGTAGTTCTCAGACAATTGCACGAGCGAAAGCAGCGCTTGCGCACGGGCGGTGCGCTTCGCAGCGTCCCAGCCCAGTAGCCTGGGCGTGATCGCAATATTCTCCGCAACGGTGAGATGGGGAAATAAACCGACGCCCTGAAACACGTAACCGATGCGGCGGCGCAGCGCGATGGGATCGAGCGTTCGGATATCCTCGCCGCCGATTTTCAACGTGCCGCTGTCCGGCTCGGACAGACGGTTGATCATGCGCAGCAGCGTGGTCTTGCCGGAACCCGATGGGCCAACGACGGCGAGAAATTCGCCCAGCCTCACGTCGAGCGTGACGCGATCAAGCGCAGGACGTGTTTCGTCGTAGCGCTTGACGATATCCGCGAATGAAATGGCCGGCGGTTTATCCATGCCGTTTCGGCGTAACACGGGGGTGGGGTGCGGCCAAGAGTCCTGTCGCACAGGGGTTCTGCCACGATGCTTGCAACTCGCCGCCGGGCCGTTAGTTTGGGCGCCTGTTTGGCAGGTTCCGGCAAGGGCGTGTGATGGGCGAGGCGGCGGTGGCAGAAAAAAGCGGGTCGATAAACCCGGCTTCGCGTGCCGTCGGCCTCAACGGCGTGACCATCGCGTTCACCGTCGCCAATGGAACCTACAACGCGGTCGAACAGGCCTCACTGTCGGTCGCCGACGGCGAATTTGTTTCCATCGTGGGACCGACCGGCTGCGGCAAGTCCACGTTGCTCAATGCGGCGGCGGGATTGATCGCGCCGGCTGCGGGCAGTGTCGATGTTTTCGGACGCACATTGACGGGGCTCAATCACGACGCTGGCTACCTGTTCCAGTCGGACGCGCTGTTTCCGTGGAAGACCGCCATCGACAACGTCGCCATCGGCCTTGAGATCGCGGGTGTCGATACGGCGGAGGCAAAACGCCGTGCGCAGGAGTGGCTGACGCGCGTGGGCCTCGGTAATTTCGCCAACCGCTATCCGCACATGCTGTCGGGCGGGCAGCGCAAGCGCGTCGGACTGGCGCAAGTCCTGATCCGCGATCCGAAAATCCTGTTGATGGACGAGCCGTTCGGCCCGCTCGATGCGCAGACGCGGCAGATCATGGGCAACCTGCTGCTGGACCTTTGGAGCGCCGACAAGAAGGCGGTGCTGTTCGTCACCCACGATCTTGAGGAAGCCATCGCGCTGTCCGACCGGGTGGTCATCATGTCGGCGGGGCCAGCCTCGCACATTATCGGCGACTGGAAAGTGCCGATTGCGCGGCCGCGCGATATTTCGGAAGTGAAGCTGGAAAAGGGATTTCACGAGTTGCATCGCGAAATCTGGAATATGCTCAAGGCTGAAGTGTTGAAAGGGTACGCGCAAAGTGGTGCGTAAGGCTGACGATAACCAAAAAAGCTGGAGGAACCCGATGTCGAAATTTTCACTTTTCAAGGCCGCTATTTTCAACATTGGAGTTTTGGCTGCCTCGTGGGGCGCTGCTGGCGCCCAGCCCTTCACGCTGACCTCGGATTCGTTCAAGGACGGCGGCATGCTGCAGACCAAGAACGCCGGCAACATCAAGACCAATCCGAACTGCATCGGCGAGAACGTCTCGCCTGAACTGAAATGGTCGAACGCACCCGCGCACGTAAAGAGTTTTGTGCTGGTTGCGACCGACTGGGAAGGTCAGGGTGGCCTCGGCTCGCATCATCTCGTCACCTACGGCATCGCGCCGACCGTGACGGGCTTTGCCGAGGGCGAGCTGAGCAAAGCCTCCGACAAGTTCGTCGGCGGCAAGGAAACCGCTGGCACCGCGATGTATCGCGGCCCGTGTCCGCCGGTCGGCAGCGGCCTGCACCATTATCTCTTCAACGTGATCGTGACGGACCTGGAGCCTGGCGCATTGCCGCCGGGCCTGACCCGCGACGAGTTGTTCGAAAAGCTGAAAGGCCATGCCAAGGGCGTAGCCGGAATCGTCGGCCTGTTCGGCCGCAACTGATCTGACGGAGTTTTCTTGTCGCGCATCACGCTTCTGACGCTGCAGGTTCTGGTCGCCGTCGTCGCGATTGCCATCTGGCATTTCGCGACGACGGTGCCAGTATTCGGCCGCCTGCTGCTGCCGCCGTTCTTTTTTTCCAACCCGTTCGACGTCGCGGAGCGCATCTACAAGTGGTTCTACACTGGCTCGGTGTGGCGGCATCTGTGGATCACGCTTGCGGAATCCACGCTGGCGTTTGTGATCGGCTCGCTTGGCGGCGCGCTGGTCGGCTTCTGGTTCGCGCGCAGGCCGATTGTCGCCGCGGTGTTCGACCCTTATGTGAAGATGATGAATGCGCTGCCGCGCGTCGTGCTAGCGCCGATCTTTGCACTGTGGCTTGGCCTCGGCATCTGGTCCAAGGTTGCGCTCGGCTTTACGCTGGTGTTCTTTGTGGTGTTCTTCAACGTCTATCAGGGCGTCAAGGAAGTCTCGCCGACCATTCTTGCCAATGCGCGGATGCTCGGCATGAACGAGCGCCAGCTGATGCGCAACGTCTACTGGCCGTCGGCGCTGTCGTGGATGTTCTCCTCACTGCATACGTCGGTCGGCTTTGCCGTCGTCGGTGCGGTGGTCGGCGAATATCTCGGCTCCGCCGCGGGGCTCGGCTATCTCATCCAGCAGGCCGAAGGCGTGTTCGACGTCGCCGGCGTGTTTGCGGGCATGTTCGTGCTGTCGGCCTTTGTCATCGTGATCGACGTGCTGGTCAGCATGGTCGAGCGCCGGCTGCTGGTGTGGCGGCCGACTGTCGGCGAGGCGCGGGCCTGAGGAAAGCCGTCCCGGAACCGATCTATCGTTAGCTTTGAGCCCTTTCCGCATGAGTATCGGTGGCCTATGCTGCCGCAAATCTTAAGGGAGGAAATCATGAAAAAGATTCTCGGCCGCGTGGCGGTCACGCTTGGCGCATTGGCCTTGGCTTCAACCGTTGCGCTGGCGCAGGCAACCTCGAAAGTGACCATTGCCGTCGGCGGCGCGGGCTGCCTGTGCTACCTGCCGACCATGCTGGCCGAGGCGCTCGGCGAATACGAGAAGGCCGGCGTCAAGGTCGAATTGATCGACTTCAAGGGCGGTTCGCAATCCTTGCAGGCCGTGATCGGCGGCAGCGCCGATGTGGTGTCCGGTTATTTCGATCACTGCGTCAACCTTGCCGCCAAGAACCAGGCGCTGCAATCCTTCGTGGTCTATGACCGCTATCCCGGCTTCGCGCTTGTCGTTGCGCCGAAGAACACCGGCAAGATCAATTCCATCAAGGACCTTGCCGGCAAGAACGTCGGAGTCAGCGCGCCGGGCTCCTCGACCGACTTCTTCCTGAAATACATGCTGAGCAAGCACGGTGTCGATCCGGCTTCCATCGGTGTGATCGGCGTTGGCCTTGCGGCGACAGCGGTGGCGGCGATGGAGCAGGGCACGATCGATGCCGCGATCATGCTCGATCCCGCGATCACGCTGCTGCAGGGCAAGAACAAGGATCTGAAAATCCTCAGCGATACGCGCACGCAGAAGGATACGCTCGATGTGTTCGGCGGCGAATATCCGGGCGGTGCGCTCTACACCAAGGCGGACTGGATCGCCAAGCACCCCAAGGAAACCCAGGCGCTGACCAATGCGATCCTTGCGACCTTGAAGTGGATTCACTCGCATACGCCGGAAGAAATCATGGCGAAGATGCCGGAGAACCTGGTCGGGCCAGACAAGGCACTCTATCTTGCTGCGCTCAAGAACACGATCCCGATGTATTCGACCACGGGCCGCATGGATCCCAAGGGCGCGCAGGCCGTGCTGTCGGTATTCAGCCAGTCGTCGCCGGAAGTGGCCAAGGCCAATGTCGATGTATCGAAGACGTATACGAATACGTTTGTGGAACAGTCGACCATCAAGATGGGTTCGCTGGAGAAGTAGTCTTGTCATTCCGGGCTCGCTCGCTTTGCGAGCGTCCCGGAATGATTGAGGCGCGAGCGGCTTGACAATTTTTGCGGCCTGCGCGCGCGTGGCCCCATGATTGATCCCAAAATCATCCCGCTCGACTCCGCGCGTTTCACGATCACGCAATGGTCGTGGCCGTTCGCCAGCGAACGCCGTGCGGAAATCGACGCGCATTTTGCCGCCCGGCTGGCGAAGACACCGGAACTGTGGAACGGCCGGGTGCTGCTGTTGCGCGATTATGCCTTCGCCGGGCGTGAACTCACCGGCACATTTTTCGAAACCGACTTCGCGGCCTTTACCCTGTGGCGCGATCTCGGCTGCCCGGAGGTGGACGCCTTCAACTGTTTCGCGATGGGGGCGTTGCGAGGGTCCGACGGCGCATATCTCCTCGGTGTGATGGCGCAGCACACCGCCACGCCCGGCCGGATTTATTTTCCCGCCGGTACGCCGGACCTCGAAGACGTGGAAGGCAGTACGGTGGACCTCGGCGCTAATGTCCTGCGTGAAATGGCGGAGGAAACCAGCCTCACACCGGCGGACCTGACGGTCGAAGCGGGCTGGACCGCCGTGGTTATCGGCACGCGGATCGCACTGATGAAGCTGATGCAGGCGCGTGAACCCGCCGATACTTTACGTACGCGTATCCTTACGTTTCTTGGTGGCGAAAAGCAGCCCGAATTGGCGGACATTTATATTGTCCGCGGGCGCGCCGACTTCAAGCCGGAAATGCCGCCGTTCGTCACCGTCTTTATGGACCATGCCCTGCCGCGCTAAAATTGCTAGGCTCGCGGGACAGTCGGGCTGAACGGGGGAATTCCCATGCACCTCTCCAAGATCATCAAGCGCTTCCGCGTCGACAAGCCCGGCAAGTTTCGCCTGTCCAGCATCGACCCCGGAGACACCTGCGGCCTCGACCTCGACAAGGACGAATTGAGGGAGCGCATTGCGAAGGACGTCAAGCGCCTCTCCGAGCGGCAGGAAGTTCTCTATGCGCAGGACCGCTGGGCGGTGCTGATGATCATTCAGGCGATGGATGCCGCCGGCAAGGATGGCATCGTCCAGCATGTGATGTCGGGCGTTAATCCGCAGGGCGTCGAGGTTCATTCTTTCAAGGCGCCAAGCCCGCAGGAACTTGAGCATGATTTTCTGTGGCGTCCGGCGCAGCGCCTGCCGGAGCGCGGGCGCATCGGCATTTTCAACCGTTCGTATTACGAGGAAACGCTCGTCGTGCGTGTCCACCCGGAATTTCTGGACAAGCAGAAACTGCCGGCGGGCCTCGCGGGCAAGGATATCTGGAATGAACGATTCAAGAGTATTCGTGCATTCGAGCGGCACCTCGCACGCAACGGCACGAAGGTGCTGAAATTCCATCTGCGCATGTCAAAGGAAGAGCAGCGCCAGCGCTTCCTCGACCGGCTCGATCAACCGGCGAAGCGCTGGAAGTTCAACATGGCCGATGTCGCCGAACGCGCGCGCTGGGACGAATACATGGAGGTCTATGAGGAGATGATCCGCGAGACTGCCACCGAGGAAGCGCCGTGGTACGTGATCCCTGCCGACAACAAGGGCTTCGCGCGCCTGCTGGTCGCGGCCGTGCTGGACGATGCGCTCGACGACCTCGATCTGCAATTCCCGAAGGTTGCGAACTCGCCGGAATTGCAGAAGGTGCGGCAGGCATTGCTGGACGAGGGGATGCCGAAGAAGGTCGCCAAGAAGAAGCTGGTTGTCAAAAAGCCCGCCGAATAGCTTTCTTCCTGCCCGGTCGTGTGCCGGACCTCCGCGAAAGCCCCCTTGCGGCGCGGGCTTGCTTTCCGCTAAAACAGCCATCAGTTCAGAGGTTAACGCGGCATTTACCCAAATCCGCGACCTTGGGACCTGAGGACAGCATGACGATTCGTGGCGAAATCAGCACGATCGACCGGGGAGCCTGCAAGGCTCAGCCCGCTGCTGCCCTGATTCTTGGCGGCCTTCTGCTTCTTACCCGCCCCTGAGGGCCGGCTGGGCATTTGTGCCTGGGCGCTCAGGGGAACGAAGAACGGAACCCCAGCGCGCCGATAGGCGCAAAGCCCCAAGAATAGCGCCAGAGCGCGCATAGCCACAGAAGGACCATTCCCATGACCACGACAGGCAAGCCTGCACCGGCTGCGTCCGACAAGGACCGCGTCGTTATCTTCGACACCACCTTGCGCGACGGCGAGCAATGCCCCGGCGCGACCATGACCCACGATGAGAAGCTCGAAGTTGCCGAACTGCTCGACACCATGGGCGTGGACATCATCGAAGCCGGCTTCCCGATTGCGTCGGACGGTGACTTCGCGGCGGTCCACGAGATTGCCAAGCGTTCGAAGAATGCGGTGATCTGCGGCCTGTCGCGTGCGTCGCCGAAGGACATCGACCGCTGCGCGGAAGCCATCAAGCCGGCGGCGCGCAAGCGCATCCACACGTTCCTCTCGACCTCGCCGGTCCACATGAAATGGAAACTCCAGAAGGAGCCGCACGAAGTCTATGAAATGGTGATCGGGCAGGTGACGCGCGCCCGCAGCCACACCGACGATGTCGAATGGTCGGCGGAAGACGGCACGCGCACCGAGCACGACTTCCTGTGCCGTTGCGTGGAAGCCGCGATCAAGGCTGGTGCGACGACGATCAATATTCCCGATACGGTCGGCTACACGACGCCGGACGAGTATTTCAACCTGTTCAAGATGGTGCGGGAACGCGTACCGAATTCGGATCAGGCGGTGTTCTCGGTGCATTGCCACAACGACCTCGGCATGGCGGTGGCGAATTCGCTGGCCGGCATCCGCAGTGGCGCCCGCCAGATCGAGTGCACCATCAACGGCATCGGCGAGCGCGCGGGCAACACCGCGCTCGAGGAAGTCGTGATGGCGATGCAGGTGCGCAGCGACGTGCTGCCGTACACGACCGGCATCGACGCCACGATGCTGACGCGCGCCTCCAAGCTCGTCTCGGCCGCGACCTCGTTCCCGGTGCAGTTCAACAAGGCCATCGTCGGGCGCAATGCCTTTGCGCATGAGTCCGGCATCCACCAGGACGGCATGCTGAAGAATGCGCAGACCTACGAGATCATGAGGCCAGAATCGGTCGGCGTGAAACAGACCTCGCTCGTCATGGGCAAGCACTCCGGGCGACATGCGTTTGTCCATAAGCTGGAAGAGCTGGGCTATCACCTGGGCGCCAACCAGATCGAGGACGCTTTCGTGCGGTTCAAGGCGCTGGCCGACCGCAAGAAGCAGATCTACGACGAGGATCTGGAAGCATTGGTTGACGAGGAGATCGCGCATTCGCAGGATCGCGTGAAGCTCGTCTCGCTGTCAGTCATCGCCGGGACCCATGGCCCGCAGCGCGCCACCATGAAGCTCGACATCGACGGCAACGTGACGATGGAAGAGCGCGACGGCAATGGCCCGGTCGATGCAATCTTCAACTGCATCAAGGCGCTGATCCCGCATGAGGTGAAGCTGGAGCTGTATCAGGTTCACGCCGTCACCGAGGGTACGGATGCGCAGGCGGAAGTCTCGGTACGATTGTCCGAGCATGGCCGCTCGGTCACGTCGCGCGGCGCAGATCCCGACACGCTGGTGGCTTCGGCGAAGGCCTATCTCGGTGCGCTCAACAAGCTGATGGCGCGCCGTCAGCGCGGTGCGCAACTGGCCATTGAAACCGAACGGCGCATTCATTCGACCGAGATAGGCTGATTCTTCTGCGTCATCGATGAGACGGTAACGGGCCGCGCCAAAAGCGCGGCCCGAACTGCGTTTGTCAGGGGCGGTTCATTTCGGGAAGGCGCTTTTTGGGCGTGTTCCAGCCTGATCCATTTATTTTTCCGGTCTGCCCCGAAATGGCCGTGAAGTCTTAATATCCCGGCGTCAGCAAGGTTAATCGGCAATCCTTTTCATGTCTGGTGCGTAAACGCTTGAGTTTAAAGCGTTGGCCCGGTTATTGCCTAATAACCAGCGATAACAAGCAGGGATTATCATGATGTGGAAGACGGCCCGCGTGGTGGCTTTGGCGTTCGCGCTGTTTGGTTCGATGTCGTTCGCACACAACGACTTCGCCGCCGCCTATGCAGAAGATCAGTCGGCTTCGACACAGGATCTGGTCGTGACGGACGCCAGCATTGCGCGTCTGAAGGCTGCGCTTCGGTTGCAGCCGGCCCAGGAAATTCACTGGCGCACGCTTGAAGCGACGCTGCGCGATGCCGCTCAGAAGATGCAGCAGGAAACCAATGCTGGCCTTGTGCAGCGTATCCGCGCTCGCGTGAAATCCTATGTGCTGGACATCTCCGCCGCCCGCCGGGTGGCGAATGCGGCGCAACCGCTGATCGAGAGCCTTGACGAAGACCAGAAGCGCAGCGGTCTGGTGGTCGTCCGCGCGCTTGGCGTTGCGTCGTTGTTTTAGACGCTGAAACGAATTCTCAAAATAAAAATGCCCGGCCTAGGCCGGGCATTTTTTGTTGGGACGTCAGTTATGTCTACGCCGCGCCGCGCATTTCCGTGCCGCCATTGGTTGGCGGCGGCACCGGCACGCCATCGTTGGAATATTCGTTGAGCTTGTTGCGCAGCGTGCGGATCGAAATACCGAGAATATTCGCGGTATGGGTCCGGTTGCCAAAGCAATGCTTGAGCGTCTCCAGAATGAGATCGCGTTCGACATCGGCGACCGTGCGGCCGACCAGCGCGCGCGTGACCGCTTCCGCCGCAAGTGCGGCATGTGCGACTGTTGCCGGCTTCGACGGGTCGGCCCGCGAACCGTCTGGCGACAGGATCGCCTCCGGCCCGATTTCGTCGCCGCTGGCGAGCAGCACCGCGCGGTGGATGGTGTTCTCCAGTTCGCGCACGTTGCCTGGCCAGTAGTTGAGCGACAGCTGCCGCTTGGCTTCCGCGGACAGTGGCCGCACGGGAACGGAATTGGCTGCGGAATAAATCTTCGTGAAATGCTGGGCGAGTTCAATGACATCTGCCGGCCGGTCGCGCAGCGGTGGAATTTTCAGGTTCACGACGTTGAGGCGGAACATCAGGTCTTCGCGGAACTTGCCTTCGCGCACGGCTTCGCCGAGATCGCGGTTCGATGTTGCGAGGATGCGGATATCGACCGGCACCGGCTTGCCACCGCCGACGCGGTCGATGACGCGCTCCTGGATGGCGCGCAGCAGCTTGGCCTGCAGCCGCACTTCCATTTCGGAAATTTCGTCGAGCAGCAGCGTACCGCCGTTGGCTTCCTCGAACTTGCCGATGCGGCGTGCGATGGTGCCGGTGAACGAGCCCTTTTCGTGGCCGAACAGTTCCGATTCCAGAAGATGCTCGGGGATCGCCGCGCAGTTGACCGAGATGAAGGCGCCGCGCGAACGGTTCGAGCGGGCATGGACGTAGCGCGCCAGCACTTCCTTGCCGGTGCCGGACTCGCCGGTGATCAGCACCGAAGCGTCGGACGGTGCGATCTGCTGGGCGAGCTTGACGACATGCATCATCATGTCGTCGCGGTAGATCAGGTCGCGGGTGTCGTTGGCGACGGCGGCCAGCACCGCGGCGATCATTTCCGGGTCGGGTGGCAGCGGGATGTATTCCTTGGCGCCGGCGTGAATGGCCGCGACCGCCGCGCGGGCGTCGTTGGTGATGCCGCAGGCGACGATGGGCACATGGATGTGTTCGGCTTCGAGCCGGATCACCAGGTCGCGGATGTCGATGCCGACATCGACCAGCAGGAGGTCCGCGCCGCGCCCTGAGCGCAACACGGCCATCGCCTGTGTGCTCGATTCCGCGTGGGTGACGGAAGCGCCCTTGTCCATCGCGATCTTGGTCGCGGTGGAAAGCTGGCCCTTGAGGGTTCCGACGATGAGAAGGCGCATGGTATAGCTCCGAAATGATCTTTAAGTTCTTGCGCTGCGAATGGCGTTCGCCGCGCTCAGGTCCGTTCCGCTTTGATGATTTCAGTCATGGTGACGCCCAGCTTGTCATCGACCAGCACGACTTCGCCGCGCGCAACGAGCCGGTTGTTCACATAGATATCGATGGCCTCGCCGACCTTGCGGTCGAGTTCGAGCACGGTGCCCGGTCCGAGGCTGAGAAGTCCTGCGACGTCCAGTTGGGCGCGGCCGAGTACGGCTGAAACCTGCACCGGCACGTCGAACACGGCTTCGAGTTCTTCCGCATTTTGAACCGCGGGCTGCTCGCTTTCCGGCACAATCGGCACGATGTCGCTGGGACCTGCGCCGTTCTCGAGGTCCGGCAGCGGAACCTGGGTGTCGTTCTCGCTCATGTCGCTCTACTCCTGCAGATTACGTTGCCGGGTTGCGGCGCGCGTTGACGTAGCGCGCAACCGCTTCGGAAATGAGTTTGTGGATGGCTTCCTGATCGCGGACCACGCCGCCGTCGGCCCATTCCAGCCGGCAGTCGCCGGGCAAGATTTCGGTTTCGCCAAGCACCACCAGCCGGCCTTCGAAGCCGCGCAAGGCAGCGATCTCGGTGAGTTTCTGGCGGGTCTGCTCCAGCAGGCTCTCGTGCACGCGCACCGCGACGTGCGGGGCGCTGCGCAGTTCGCCAAGGCAGCCAGCGGCAAGCGCGGCGATTTCCGCCATCGGTTCGCGGGAAACGAGTTCGGATGCAAGCTTGCGTGCGCAGGCCGCGGCGACTTCGACGGCTTCGATTTCGAGCTTTCGTTCGACGTTAGCCATCGTGCCGATCAGCCGGTCGAGCGAATTGCCGATGTTCTCCAGCGCCATCGCCATGCGGCGTTCGGCTTCGGTGCGCGCCTGCGCCTCGGCGGCATTCATGCCCGAGCGGTAGCCGCGCTGCTCGGCGGCGGCGACTTCAGCTTCATGAGCGGCCAGGTCGATCTTGGGCGCGGCGTCAGCCTTGCCGGGCGTGAAATCGGTGTCGAACATGAACTTGGCGGTCGCGGTCATGGCCGTGCGCCTTGTGTGTCATGCGGCATGGTGCGAGCGTGCTTCATCAGTAGACCAGCTCTTCTTCGCTGCCGTTCTTGGCGATGGTAATTTCGCCCTTCTCGGCAAGGTCCTTGGCCATGTTGACGAGTACGGCCTGGGCCTCATCGACGTCGCGCAACCGCACCGGGCCGAGCGCATCCATATCGTCGGTCAGCATCTTGGCCGCGCGCGACGACATGTTCTTGAGGAAGAATTCGCGCACCGGCTCCGCCGCACCCTTGAGCGCAACCGCGAGCTTGTCCTTGTCCACACTGCGCATGAGTGTCTGCGCCGATGCGCCGTCGAGCTTGGCGAGGTCGTCGAACGTGAACATCAGGTTCTTGATGCGGTCGGCGCTTTCATGATTGAGGGTTTCGAGCGCCGTCATGAAGCGCACTTCGGTCTGGCGGTCGAAGCCATTGAAGATTTCGGCCATCAGTTCATGGGCATCGCGTCGCCGCGTACGCGACAGGCTCGACATGAACTCCTTGCGCAAGGTTTGTTCGACCTGTTCGACGACGTTCTTTTGCACGGCTTCCATCTTGAGCATGCGGTTGACGACATCGAGCGCCAGCGATTCCGGAATGATGGAAAGGATTTTCGCGGCCTGTTCCGACTTGAGTTTGCTCAATACGACGGCGATGGTCTGCGGATATTCGTTCTTGAGATAGTTGGCGAACACTTCTTCCGGCACGTTGGAGAGTTTTTCCCAGACGTTGCGGCCGGCTGGCCCGCGTACTTCTTCCATCACAGTGGAAACGCGCTCGGGTCCGAGGTACTTTTGCAGCAGCCGCTCGGTGGCGTCGTAGCCGCCCATCAGCGAGCCGGAAGCCGACAGCCGCGAGACGAACTCAAGCAGCAGTTCTTCGACCGCGCTGGCATCGACCGTGCCAAGCGTGGACATCGTGACCGAAAGCTGGCGCAGCTCTTCGTCGTCGAGCAGGCCCCAGATCTTGCCGCCGTATTCCTCGCCAAGCGCCAGCATCAGCACTGCGGCGCGCTGCGGGCCGGTGAGGTTCTGCGAGGAGCGTGCGCCATCGACCGGAACGCGCGCCGCCAGCATGGCGACGGCATTCTCGAGCGTCGAGCCGCCGATGGCTGCTTCTTCTGTCTCAGGCTGCGTCGGCATCGGTCAACCATGCTCTGACAATGGAAACGGCTTCATTCGGATTGCTGTCGGCAAGCTCGCCGACCTTCTGAACCGATTGGGCGTGGACCTGACCCCTGACCTGCGCAATGTCGATCATCTTCGAGGTCTTGTTGTTGGGGATTACGATCGGCGAATCCTGGTCGGTTATGGCCAGTTGCTGTGAAGAGGTCTCGCCGGATGCGGCCTGAAGCGCGGCGGTCTGGGCCAGCGTGTGCTGGATAGCGGACTCATCCGGCGTTACAGCGCGGCGGACCAGCGGGCGCACGACCAGCAGCAGCACCACGAGGCCAAGCAGCGACATCACTGCCAGCTCGATGCCGCGCATGAAGTCTTCCTTGGTGAACTGCAGCATCGCCATGATGCCGGTTGGTTCGTTGATGACCTGCGGCGGCGTTTCGGCAAAGCGCAGGTTCACGACTTCGACGACATCGCCGCGCTTGGCATCGAAGCCGATGCCGGAGCGCACCAAGGTCGCAATCCGGTCAAGCTGCTCCTTGGGGCGGTCCTGATAGGCCATCTCGCCCTTTTCGTTCTTGGCATAGGTGCCATCCACCAGCACCGCGACGGCGATCTTGTTGACCCGCCCGCCTTCAATGACTTCGGTCTTGGTGGTGCGCGAGATTTCGTAATTGACGATTTCTTCCGACTTCTTGCTTTGGTCGCGCGGCGCGGCGGCGGTCGCACCGGCCTGGTTGGCGCCCGGCAGTTCGTTGCCAACCGTCACCTGCCCATTGTTGCTGTCGCTGGTGCCGGCAGATTCCTCGCGGGTCTGGCTTGAGCGCAGTACGCGGCCTTCCGGGTCGTAGCGGTCGGAGGTCTGGGTGACGCGGTTGAAGTCGAACGAGCTTGAAACGTTGACGCGGGCGCGGCCTGAGCCGACCACCGAATTGACGATCGATTCGATCTGCTCGCGCAGCCGGCGTTCGAACGCCAGCTGGCGCTCGTCCGAGCCGGAAGCCGCGCCGCTGTCGTCGGAAGTGCCATCGGCCAGCAGGCGGCCGCCTTCATCGACAATGGAGATGCGTTGCGGCTTGAGGCTATTGACGGCGGAGGCAACCAGGTGGCGGATGGCGCGAACCTGCTGCATTTCCAGCGCGCCGCGCACCTTCAGGACGATGGAGGCGGACGGGTCGGCCTTGTCGCGGGCGAACAGCGGGCGTTCCGGGATGACCAGATGGACGCGGGCAGCCTGGATGCGGTCGATGGCCCGGATGGTGCGGGACAGTTCGCCTTCGAGGGCGCGCAGATGATTGATGTTCTGGACGAAGCTGGTGGTGCCGAGCGCGTCGGACTTGTCGAAGATTTCGTAGCCGATGCCGCCGCCCTTGGGCAGGCCGCCTTCGGCGAGCTTCATGCGGAGCCGTGTGACCCTGTCCTTGGGGACCATCAGGGTCGCGCCGTCGTTCTTCAGTTCGAACGGGATCTGCTGGCGTTCCAATTCCTTAATGATGCCGGTGGAATCCTCCATCGACAGGTCCGTGAACAGGGCCGTCATGGGGACCGCGGTCACCCGCATCATGATGAAGCCGAAGAATCCAATGAGCGTAATGGCGACCGCGGCCATGGCTGCCAGCCGCGCCGCACCGAGCGTCCTGACGAATTGCGTAAGACCTTGCACCCAGAGCCCCAGACCTGAAACGACTCACGACGGAAGGAACATCCGACCCGGCAAGTTTTGCCGGGTGCATGGTTTCCATTTGGTTAACGCCGGTTAACGGGCGGGTAACTCTTTTGCCGCATGTGGCCGGCAAAGGGGCTGGTCCGCGGGGCCGACGGTCCAGGTCCGGGCCTTCCAGAACGAATAAACCCGCCGTGCCGGGGGCAGGCGGGTTCAGGAAACTGATGAAATTGGGGGCTTTATTGCCGGTATTGCTGAATGCGCGTGGTGCGCAGGCCGGCCAGACCATGACGGTCAATCGAATACTGCCAGGCGAGGAACTCCTCGACCGTCAGGGTATAGCGGCTGCACGCTTCCTCAAGGGAGAGGAGGCCACCGCGGACCGCGGCGACGACTTCAGCCTTGCGCCGGATCACCCAACGCCGTGTACCGGGCGCAGGAAGATCGGCGATTGTTAGCGGACTGCCATCGGGCCCGATGACGTATTTTACCCTCGGGCGGTGGGGGTCGGTCATGTGTACTCTCACGCATGCACTGAAGAACGCATGCGTAATCTACTGACCGCGGCTTAAAATTTACCTAAGCAATTCATTCGATCTGCAAATGACTTGAAACCAGCGGAGCAAGGAACACAGGGCTGGTTGTTAATCTTCTCGAAACGATCTGGGCCGGGTCAGGACCCGTCAGGTCGTCGAGCCGGCGGCGCGGGTGACGCGCTTGACCTTGTCGAGCGTGAAGGTCTGGCCGCCGACCAGCAGTTCCGGCGGGTCCGTCGTCATATCGACGGAGGAAACCACGCCCTGCACTTCGGTCGAGATGGCGACCGGGTTCTTGGAGGCATCTGCTGCAACAATCGACATTTTGTAGTTGCCAGCCGCGCTGGCGGTGCCGTCGTTGGTGCGGCCGTCCCAAACGAAGTCTTGCTGGCCAGCCTGAACGGTGAAGGTGCCGGAATAGACCGTCGCGCCGGTGGAGTTGGTAATCGTCATGGTCGCGGTCGCTGGCTTCGGCGCATTGAAGCTCCAGGTTGCCTTGCCGTCCTTGAGCGCCGTCGTTGAGCCATCGACAGCGACGGTGGTGCCGACGAAGCCCAGCGCCTGGGTCTGCTGCGCGGTCTTCTGAAGCGATACCAGCGTGGTCAGCTGGTCGTTCGACTTCAGCTGCTGTTCGACCTGGGCGAACTGCACGAGCTGCTGGGTGAATTGGTTTGTATCGAGCGGATCAAGTGGATTCTGGTTCTGCAACTGCGTCGTCAGCAGTTGCAGGAATTGCGTGAAATTGCTGGCGATGCCGGAAGCCGGTGTCTTGGCGTCGGCCTTTACCGGGGTTGTGCCGGCAACGACCTGATTGGTGACGCCGGGATTGACTGCGCTGGTTGCCATGGGGGTCTCCTAGACGCGGATATCGAGGCCGCCGAGCTGCACGCCGCGATAAAGCGGGGCATCGGTGGCGGGCTGCGCATCGGCGGGAATGACGATGCGGCTGGTATTCATCGGGCTATTGTCGCGCTGGGCGTTGCCGCCGGTGTTCTGGTCACGCAGCGAGAACTGCAGGCCGTTGTCGCCGGTTTTCAGGCCGGCGTCGTTGAGCGCGCGTTCGAGCGTCGTTGCGTCGCGCCGCAGCAGGTCGAGCGTATCGGTACGCTCGACCACCAGACGTGAGGTGACGTTGCCCGCCTTGTCGATGTCGAGGCGCACGTCGATGCGTCCGAGGTCCGGCGGGTCGAGGCGAATCTCGAAGCGATTCCTGCCGTCCTTGGCCTGGGTCGCGATTTCAACCGCGAGGCCGGCAAGCGGCACCGGCACGGTTGCGGCGGGCATCTGGCCGGCGGTCGGGGCAGTGGCGGCTGCCGGGGCGGAAACGGTGATCGGCTGGTTGCCGTTCGGGGAATTGGCGGGGGTCTGCTGCGCGCCGTCAGTTGCGTTGGCGGTTGCGATATTGGCGGCGAAGGTCGTGCGCTGCTCAGCGGCGGCGGCGGACTTGTCGGCTTCCTTCTCCGCATGCGCTTTGCCATGCACGGCCTTCGCATCGTCAGTATGTTGCTGCGCGGGCTTGGCCGCAGCGACCGCCTGCGTATCCGCTTCCGCGTACGTCAGCGTGGCGATCTGCGTCTCGCCGGAAGTTTCTCTGGTTTCCGCTTTGACAGGCTTCGTTTCGGCCTTGCCTTCGGCGGGTTTGGCTTCAACGGTTTCGGCTTCAACGGTTTTGGCTTCGCCGGGAGTATCTTTGGCTTCCGGCTTGTCAGTCTCGCCAACGGGAGCGGCGATTGCGGCCTTGCCGGCCGCTGCAAGCACTGCGGCGGCGGCCTTCGGATCGGCCTGCGTCGTGGCTTGCACAGCCGCATAGACCTGAACGGATTCGACGGCGGTTGCCGCCGCTGCGATGGCCTGCACGTCCTGCAACAGTTGCGGGGCGGCAACCGCCACGGCAACCGGCGTTACGGTAACCGGCGTTACGACAGCCAGCGTTACGGCAGCCAGCGTCTGCTCGACCAGCGCCGCCGATGCATCGGTCGCGGCCGATACATCGGTTGCGGCGTCTGTATCCGCAGGCTTGTCAGCGTCGCCTTCTGACTTCGGGGTATCGGTGGTGGCGGCTGCATCGGCGCTCTTGCCAGCATCGTCCGTTTTGTCCGCAGGGGCCGTGTCGTCTGTGGATTTGGTTTGGGATTTGGCCTGCGGTTTGGTGTCATCGGCCGCATTGGCGCGTTTTGAACGCTCCGGGCGGCCCTGACGCTGCGAAGCGTCCGTGCGCTGCGTGTCGTCGGACCTGTTCACCGCTTCGACGCGGGCAGGGGGAGTGTGCGGGGTTTCTTGGGCCTCGTCCTGGTCGAGCAGCGACGCGAACGGCGAAGCGGCCTGATCGGCGGAACGGGCGTCCTTGTCCTGATGCGGATGGACGGGCCGGTTGTTCCCGGTAGCTGAAATTGGCAGTGCGACGCTGGGCACGGGACCCTCCAGACAGACAAAAGCGATCTGGCTCAAGCATCTGCAAGCGCCGGGCCATCGGCGTTCGATATAAAATTACCATAATAACAACGGCTTATGGGTTTCAGGCCGGCCGCCAGATTAATCCACGGGGCAGGGTTTGCAGCCTTCCGGCAACTATTGCCGGGCGCTAACTGACTGTAGCTATTCCAGGCGGGTGAACATTGCGCCGACCCGGTCCGCACCTATAGTAAGTGTCATGCTCAACAGCCTCGATATTGCAGCGCGTCCCGCCGATACCCGCGTCGTTGTCGCCATGTCCGGCGGTGTCGATTCATCGGTCGCGGCTGCCTTGCTCAAGGCCGAGGGCTACGACGTTGTCGGCGTCACCCTGCAGCTCTACGACCATGGCGCCGCGATCCATCGCAAGGGCGCCTGCTGCGCCGGCCAGGACATCCACGACGCCCGGCAGGTTGCCGAGCGCATCGGCATTCCGCATTACGTGCTCAACTACGAAAGCCGTTTCAAGCAGGCGGTGATCGACAGTTTCGCCAAGAGTTATCTCGCCGGCGAAACGCCGGTGCCGTGCATCGAGTGCAATCAGAAGATCAAGTTTCACGACCTGCTCAACACCGCGCGCGAGCTTGGCGCCAGCGTGCTGGCGACGGGGCATTACATCGCTTCCCGTGCGTTGCCGGGCGGTTCGCGCGGGCTGTTTCGTGCACGCGACGACGAACGCGACCAGAGCTACTTCCTGTTTGCCACCACGCAAGACCAGCTCGACATCCTGCGATTTCCGCTCGGCGAGCGCAGCAAGCCGGAAGTACGCGATATGGCGCGGCAATACGGTCTTGAAGTCGCCGACAAGCACGACAGCCAGGATATCTGCTTCGTGCCGTCGGGCCGCTACACCGACAT
Organism: Hyphomicrobiaceae bacterium; assembly: GCA_947472885.1. Taxonomy (GTDB): domain Bacteria; phylum Pseudomonadota; class Alphaproteobacteria; order Rhizobiales; family Xanthobacteraceae; genus CANJBX01. The sequence goes on along the minus strand of CANJBX010000029.1, from coordinate 3,659 downwards.
CATCGAACGCCTGATGCCGGGCTCCGCCGAGCCGGGCGACATCGTCGATATGTCCGGCAAGGTGCTGGGCACCCACGCGGGCATCATTCATTTCACCGTCGGTCAGCGCCGCGGCCTCGGCGTCGCCGGCTCCGAGCCGGTGTATGTGGTTCGCCTCGATCCGGTCGCGCGCCATGTTGTTGTTGGGCCGCGTTCGGCGCTGCGCACCGCGCGTTTGCAGCTGCGGGACGTCAACTGGATCGGCGGCGGTACGCTGGACGAGGTTCTGGCCGCCGGAAAGCGCGAACTGTTCGTCAAGGTGCGCTCGACCCGCCAGCCGCAAGCGGCGTGGCTGGCTCAGGAAAACGGCGCAGTTTGCGTCGAATTCGTCGATGGCGAGGACGGCGTGGCCCCCGGACAGGCCTGCGCCTTCTATGATGCGGCAAATGGTCAGTCGCGCGTTCTCGGCGGCGGCTTTATCGTCAGCGCCCAGTCGTCACTGGAAGCTGCACGCACGGGTGCAGAACGTGTCCCCGAGGCTGCGTCGGCAAGTCTCTGAGAACATCGGTATGAGTCCGCAAAACGCCAAGTCCGACAAGAACACGCTCGATCAGGGCAAACTCAACAACGCCTACGCCTTCTGGGCGCCGATCTACGACTTCGTGTTCGGTGCGGTATTTGCCGCTGGCCGCAAGACTTCGATTGAAGCGGCTGAAAAAATCGGCGGCCGCATTCTCGATGTCGGCATCGGCACCGGCATTTCGCTTGACCGGTTTTCCCGCAAGAACTCCATCGTCGGCGTCGATATTTCGGAACCGATGCTGCGCAAGGCGCAGCGCCGCGTGAAAGAAGCTGGGCTGACCAACGTCGAATGCCTCAGCGTGATGGATGCCACCAAACTCGGTTTTCCCGACGCATCGTTCGATGTCGTGATTGCGCAGTTTGTCATAACTGCGGTGCCGGATCCCGATGCGACCCTCGATGAATTCCTGCGCGTGACAAAGCCAGGCGGTGAGATCATTCTTGCAAATCATCTCGGCGCTGAAAGCGGCCCGCGATATGTTTTCGAGCAGTGCTTCGCGCCGGTCGCGCGTTACCTTGGCTGGCGGCCGGAGTTCCAGTTCTCCCGTATCGCCAACTGGGCGGCGAAAAACAGCAATGTGAAACTGCTTGAGCGGCGCGCTATTCAGCCGCTCGGCCATTTCTCCATGATCCGCTACCACAAGGCGGCGGAAGCGCGTTCCGCTGCATAATATCGTGGCATCGCGTTACATGGTGCGGGTGCGGAACAGCTGCGCCATATTTACCTCATTGTGTTCGTGCGATATGCCTGCGGGGCGGGGCCTGTGCGACGGGGCGATATTTCGCCGGTCGAACTGTAAAGGTTGAATTTGGCGCCCGATGATTTTTACGCTTGCCCTGCGCAACCTGTTTCATGACGGCATCCGCTTTGTCGGAACCCTCGTGGGCATTGGCTTTGCGATCATTCTCGTCACCGTTCAGCTCGGCCTCTATCTCGGCTTCTCGCGCCAGATCACCGGCATGGTCGATCACGCTGACGCCGACCTGTGGGTCGTGCGCAAGGGCACAACAAGTTTCGAGCAGGCGGCCACGCTCGACGGCGGCGAACGGCAGCTTGCGCTTGCTGTGGACGGCGTTGCGTCTGTTACGTCATTGGGCGTCAGTTTCCTGGAATGGAAGAAGCCGAACGGCGAGGCGACGACGGTCGTCATCGTCGGCACGCCACGCACTGGCGGATTGGCACCATGGAATATCGTCGAAGGCACCGCTGCCGATCTTGCGACGCCTGACGGCGTTATCGTCGACCAGACTTATCTTGAAGAGCTTGGCGTGAAAGGGGTGGGTGATACCGCGCAGATTGAAGGCAAAACGGTTCGTGTTGCGGCGCTGACAAAAGGCATTCGTGCTTTCACCACGACGCCTTACATCTTCATGACAACCGATCGTGCCCGCGCGCTCGTCGGATTCGGCAACACGGAGGCAACTTACCTGCTCGTGCGCGTCGCGCCGGGTGAGAATGTCGAAGCGGTGAAAAAGCGGCTGGCGGCGCGATTGCCGGATACCGAAGTGGTAGCGCAAGACCACTTTTCGAACCGCAGCCGCGACTATTGGCTGTTCTCGACCGGCGCAGGATTCGCGCTGATCGCCGGCGCGATCCTCGGGCTGATCGTCGGCACGGTGATCGTTGCGCAAACGCTTTACGCGAGCACCAAGGACCACATCGACGAGTTCGCGACCTTGCGGGCTATCGGCGCGACCTCGCGTTACATCCACAAGGTGATTTTATGTCAGGCGCTCATCAGCGCGGCAGTAGGCTTCAGCATCGCGGCGTTGGTCGGGGTCGGCGTTGTGTACCTGACCGCGGACTCCGTTTTGCCGATTGTGCTGACGACACCGCTGCTGTTCGCGCTGCTCGGGCTCACCGTCGCGATGTGTGTGATCTCCGCGATGGCCGCCATCGCCAAGGTGACGCGCATCGATCCTGCCGTGGTGTTCGCGCGATGACCGAGCCTGTGATTCATGGAGAGGGCGTGGTGATGACGCTCGGCGAGGGCGAGGCCCGTGTCAATGCGCTCAAGGGCGTCGATCTCGCGGTGCATACAGGTGAATTGACGTTGCTGATGGGGCCATCCGGCTCCGGCAAGACGACGCTCCTTTCCATTCTCGGCTGTGTGCTGACGCCCAGCAGCGGCGTGATAACGGTCGCGGGACAAAAGACGCATCATCTCAGCAGCGAGGCGCTGGCCGCGATGCGGCGCGCCCAAATCGGCTTCGTGTTCCAGTCCTATCATTTGTTCCCGACGCTCACGGCGCAGGAAAATGTCGAGTTGGTGCTGGATGTACGCGGCGAACGCGGTGCGAGTGCCCGCAAGCGTGCGCGCGATTCGCTTGCGGCAGTCGGCATTGAACACAAGGCTGCGGTGCTGCCGGGCAGGCTTTCCGGCGGTGAACAGCAGCGCGTGGCGATTGAGCGCGCGTTGGTCGGCAATCCGTCGATCATTCTGGCGGACGAGCCGACAGCGGCGCTCGACAGTGAGAACGGTCATGCTGTGATGGAAGTGCTGGCCGGGGTTGCGAAGGAACGCGCCGTGATGGCGGTGACGCACGACCCACGGACATTGCCGTTCGCAGACCGCATCGTGCGGATCGAGGACGGAAAAATTATCGGCGAGGAGCGCCCACGCAGTGAATAAAGTTCGCAAATTTTATGTGCTGGCGTTGCTTGGCCTGATGGTCGTTGCGCCATTTACACTGTTACCGCTGGTGACGTCGCGTGACCTGACGGCGGTCGTCGCGCAACCACAGACCCGTTCAGGCGTGAAGTGGAGCGCAGCAGCGCCCGGCAAGATCGAGCCCCGTGAAGGGGAGTATCGTATTGCGGTGTCCGCGCTTGGCCGCATTGTTGACGTGCGCGCCAAGGCCGGTGACACCGTGCAGGCTGGTGAAATCATTGTCAGGCTGGATGATGCCGAGCTGGCTGCACGATTGGCGGCGGCACAAGCCGATGCTGCATTAACAGGATGTTGAAAAAACCGATCGGGGGCTCAGATTTCTACTGAAATCAGGGTGCTATTGGGAACTTCGACATCCAAAGGAACCGGCGCCCCCTGGGCCAAGATCTGCTCAAGAATCATAAAAAGACGGGAATGGATGTGGGT
>CANJBX010000028.1 GCA_947472885.1 Hyphomicrobiaceae bacterium | reverse complement strand
GCGCTGATCGAGCCGCTGATTCCTCCGGCGAAGGGCGGCGGCAAGACGCGCACGGTGGTGATGCGCGAGGTCGTCAACGGGCTTATGTTCGTTTTGAGCACGGGCTGTCAGTGGCGCGCTATCCCGAAGGACCTGCCGCCGAAGAGCATCAAGAATCTGATCCCGCTGGTGGTGGGCGGCATTATCGCGGCGGGGGTCGGCGCTGCTGGAAATGACAAGCCTACGGCCCGATAGCCTCGCCAGATCTGCCAACAACATATATTCCACAAGGTCGGGGCTTCCCCGGCCTTTTTTATCCGGGAGTAGTCCCGCTCACGCTTCAATTCCGCTCGAAACGCTATAGGAAACTCCCGGACTTGTTGCGATACTCTTGAAAAAAGCGGCAAGCGGGAGGGTATGTTGGCGTCGGTTGAACTGCGCGGGCTGACCAAATTCTACGGGCCGATCAAGGTGGTGGACAATGTTTCGCTGCGGATCGATCCCGGCAAGCTCGTCTGTCTGCTTGGCCCGTCCGGCTGCGGTAAGACCACGACGCTGCGCCTGATTGCCGGTTTCGTCGAGCCAAGCGATGGCGAAATTACTGTCGGCGACCGCGTGATTTCCTCCGTGCGCCAGACCGTGCCGCCCGAGCGGCGCAACATGTCGATGATCTTCCAGAGCTACGCGCTGTGGCCGCACATGACGGTGGCGGAGAATGTCGCCTACGGTCTCAAGATCAGGAAAGCCGGCGCGGACGTGATCGCGCGCAAGCTCGACGCGATCCTGACCACCACCCAGCTTGGCCGCTTTGCCGACCGCTATCCCGGCGAATTGTCGGGTGGCCAGCAACAGCGCGTTGCGCTGGCGCGGGCGCTGATTGTCGAACCGGAGACGCTGCTGCTCGATGAGCCGTTGTCGAATCTCGACGCCAACCTGCGCGAGGAGATGCGATTTGAAATCCGCCGCCTGCACGACGTGTTTCACTGCACGACGGTTTACGTCACGCACGACCAATCGGAAGCCATGACGACAGCGGACGTGATCGCCGTCATGAACGGCGGTCGCATCGAGCAGGCCGGGTCGCCCGAAGAAATCTACGACCGGCCGCGCTCGGAATTTGTCGCGCGCTTCATTGGCAACAGCAATGTCCTGAAGGGGCGGGGGCTCGATGCCCGCACCGTCGAGTTCTCGGGCGTACCGTTGCAGGTAAACGGCGTTGCAAGCGCGAACGCTCCGGCGGCGCTGTCGATCCGCCAGCATGAAATCAACCTGATGCCGGCAAAGCCGCAAAGCGACAGCAATGTCGTGCCTGCGAAAGTGGTGCGGCAGATTTTTCTGGGCGGCAACCGCGACTACATGGTGGAAGCCGGTGACGGCACCCAGTTACGGCTCATTACATCGCCTGCCTTGAGTATCGCGCCCGGCGCGCCGGTGTGGCTGCATCTGCCACCCGACAAATGCCGCGTATTGGCTGAATAAAAGACAAAAGCAAAATCGGGAAACAGGGAGGAAAGCATGCGAGACATGAAATTTTCCAGGCGCGATGTCCTGAAGTCCTCGGTGGCAGCGGCCGCGTTCACAACATTTGCTTCGCCCATCCGCGCCGCTGCGCCGGAGCCGACGGCCATCACGCCGGCGCTGATCGCCGCCGCCAGAAAGGAAGGCAAGGTCGTCTATTATACATCGGTCGATCTGCCGCTCGCCGAGAAGATCGCGAGATCGTTCGAGACGAAGTATCCGTCGATCACCGTGCGCGTCGAGCGCACTGGCGCCGAACGTGTGTTCCAGCGCATCGGGCAGGAGTATGCGAGCCGCATCAACGCGGTCGATGTGGTGAACTCGTCGGATGCCGCGCACTTTGTGGTGTGGAAGCGGGATGGCCTGCTTGTCCCCTACGTTCCCGAAGATGTGGCGAAGCACTATCCCACGGAACATAAGGACGCGGACGGGCAGTTTGCCAGTTTCCGTGTCTGGCTCTCGGTCATCGCCTACAACTCAAGTCTGGTGAAGGCAGAGGACGCGCCGAAGAGTTTTGCCGACCTGCTCGATCCGAAATGGGCCGGCAAGATGGTGAAGGCGCATCCCGGCTACAGCGGCACGATCATGACCGCGACCTATCAGATGTCACGCGACCTCGGTTGGCCGTATTTCGAAAAGCTCGCCCGGCAGCGCATCATGCAGGTGCAGTCGTCAGCCGACCCGCCGAAGAAGCTGGCGCTCGGCGAGCGCGCCGTAATGGTGGACGGTAACGAATACAATATTTTCCAGCTCAAGGAATCCGGGCAGCCTGTGGAGCCGGTTTATGCGTCGGAAGGTTCGCCGCTCATCATCGGCCCGAATGGCGTGTTCAAGAATGCGCCAAATCCCAATGCCGCGCGGTTGTTCCAGAGCTATTGCTTCACGCCGGAATGCCAGCAGCTCATCATCGATACGGGCGGGTTGCGCTCCGTCCATCCGCAGACAAAGGAAAAAGCCGGACGCAAGGCTTTCAAGGACATCAAGACCATGAAGGACAACGCCGCCGAGGTCGAGAAACACGGCGACGACATCAAGGCCCGCTATACGCAGCTCTTCAAGGTCTGATTACACGCAATGACCGCGGTGGAAACAACGGCATTGTCTCCGGGAGCCCGCACCAGCGGGGGCGGGTTCGATATCACGCGCCCGATCTTCTATGGCTTTGCCGCGCTGTTGTGCGTGCTGATCGTGCTGCCGGTGTCGTGGCTGCTTTATTACAGCGTGGTCGACCGCACCGGCGCTTTCACGCTCGGCAACTTCGGCAAGCTGTTTTCCGATCCAGCGTTCCTCGACCCGCTGCTGACAACATTTATATTGTCGTTCTCGACCGGACTGATCTGTTGCGTGGTGGCGGCCCCGATGGGATGGCTGGTGGCGCGCACCAACATGCCGGGCGGGATGCTGGTGCGCTATCTCGTGACGGCTTCGTTCGTCACGCCGCCGTTTCTGGGCGCCATCGCCTGGGAATTGCTGGCGGCGCCGAACAGCGGGCTGCTCAACAAGTTCTATCGCGTTGTGACGAATGCCCCGCCGGACGAACACCTGTTCAACATCTATTCCTTTACGGGGCTGATCTTTGTGATCGCCTGCTACACGTTTCCCTATGTGTTCGTGCTGGTCGCCAATGCGCTCGACCGCATTCCGGGCGATCTCGAGGATGCGTCTTCGATCCTCGGCGGCCGCACCTGGGATACGGCGCGCAAGGTGACGGTGCCGCTGGTGTTGCCGGCCTTGCTGGCCGGTGCGCTGGTCGCGTTCCTGCAGGCCATGACACTGTTCGGCTCGCCTGCGATCCTGGCACTGCCCGCGGGCTTCCACACCATGACGACGAAGATCTGGAGCCTGTTCCAGTATCCGCCGAAACCCGAACTCGCTGCCGCTGCCGCGTTGCCGTTACTGGTGCTGACGGTCATATTGCTGCGGGCTGAGCATATGATCCTTGGCCGCCGCGGTTATGCGGTGCTGGGCGGAAAATCCGGCGAGCCGCGGCTGATCAAGCTTGGCCGCTGGCGCTGGCCGGCGCTGGCGCTGTGTTTCGCCGTGCTGCTCAACCCGATCATTCTGCCCTATGGCGCGTTGCTCAATGCCGCGGTGTCGCCGGTCGCTTCCCAGCCGGTGACGTTTGCGACCATGACGCTGCATAATATCGAGTGGGTGTTCTTCGAACTTTCCACGACCAGGCTGGCGGTCTGGAACACGGTGATCCTCGGCGTCTCGACGGCGACCATTGGCACGGTGCTGGCGGTCGTGATCGCTTATCTGACGACGCGCAAGGCTGTACGCGGCTATCGCATTCTGGCGTTTCTGGCGACCACGCCGGTGGCGATCCCCGGCATCGTGCTCGGCGTCGGGTTATTTCTCACCTATACGCAGCCGCCGTTCGTGCTGTATGGCACCCTGTGGATACTGCTGATCGCCTTCGTCACCATCAGCCTGCCGGCGGCGTATCAGCAGTTGCAGTCCGCGGTGCGCGCGGTTCATCCCGAATTTGAAGATGCCAGCCGTATCCTTGGCGCGACCCGCCTGCGCGCGCTGTGGCAGATCACGGCGCCGCTGCTGCGCACGTCGGTAATTGCGACATGGTGCTTTATTTTCGTCGGAACCATTCGTGAGTTGTCGGCCGCGATCATGCTGTTCACGTCGGAGACCAAGGTCATTTCGGTGCTGATCTTCGATCTTAACGAAAGCGGCGACCTGGCGGCGATTTCCGTGCTGGGCATCATGATGCTGGTCATTACTTTCGCCGTCGTCATCGCCGTCAATCGCATTCCCGGTTTTGGCGGCATGCGCCTGCGCAACAGTTAGCCGGGTATCATGGCCGCACATCTTCCCAAAGTTTCCGTTGCTGACGCACTGGCGAAACAAATCGCCGCGCTGGACGCTGCACATCTGCCGGCAGCCATACGCGCAAAAAACGAAGACCTGCTGATCGATGTCTGGGGTCTGTGCCTCACGGCGCGCCACGAGGATTATGTCCGGGCGACGCTGGCGGCTTGTGATGACGATGGGCCGTGCACCGCTGTTGGTCATGCACGCGGCCTGAGTGCCGCTGCGGCGGCGCTGGTCAATGGCACGGCGATCCACGGCGAGGATTTCGACGATACGTTCGAGGGCGGGCCGGTGCATGCGGGGGCGGTGATCGTGCCGGCGGTGCTGGCGGCATGCGAGCGGCACAACCCGGATGGCAAGGCGGCGCTGCTCGGCATCGCGGTTGGCGTGGAAGTGATGTGCCGGCTGGGCCTCGTTACGCCCAAGCTTGTGCACAAGGCCGGGTTTCATCCGACGGCGGTGTTCGGCGCGATGGCGGCGGCGGCCGGCGTTGCCACGGCGTTGCGGCTGAACGAGCGGCAGATCGTCGATGCACTCGGCATCGCCGGCAGCATGGCGTCGGGCATCATCGAGTATCTCGCCGAAGGTGCGTGGACCAAGCGCATGCACGGCGGCTGGGCTGCGCAGTCCGGTATTCGTGCGGCGCTGATGGCCAGGAACGGCTTTACCGGCCCACGCACGGTGTTCGAGGGCACGCATGGATTTTTCCATGGTTTCGCGAATACGACCGATGGCAAGTACGAGTTGCTGACCGGCGACTTCGGCAGGAAGTGGGTGTCGGAAACGCTGGCGTTCAAGCTCTATCCCTGCGGGACCATGACGCATCCCTACATCGATTGCGCAAGACGGCTGGCGGCGCGCGGCGTGAAGGCCGAGGATATCAGGGAAATGATCTGTGAGGTCGGCGAGGGCACCGTGCATCGCTTGTGGGAGACGCTGGCCGACAAGCAGCGCCCGCCGAACGGCTACGGCGCGAAATTCTCGACGCCATACTGCATCGCGGCGGCTTTCGTGCGCGGCAATGTTGGGCTGGATTCCTTTACCGATGCGGCCGTGAAAGATCCCGCCGTGCTGGCCGTTGCCGCCAAGGTCCGTTACGTCATCGATCCGAAAAACCCCTATCCCGATAATTTCACCGGACATATCCGCGCAATCATGAAAGACGACAGCGTGATCGAGGAGCGCCAGCCGCATATGCGGGGCGGTGCGCATGAGCCGTTGACGCGCCGGGATATCGAGGAGAAATTTACATTGTGCTGCCGCCACGGCGGCTGGGATGATGCGCGGATCGCAGCGGCGCTCAAGCTCGCTCACACGCTGTATGACGGCCGCGTCGATCTTGCGGCATTGCGCGGCTGAGGATTTTGCAGATGGCTGAAATGACCAATGAGCTTCACGGCCGCGTCGCCATCGTCACGGGGGCGGGGCGTAACATCGGCCGCGCTATTGCGCTCGACCTTGCCGATGCCGGCGCTGCGGTGGTGGTCAATGCGCGCTCGAACAAGACTGAGGCCGATGCGGTCGCAGCCGAAATCGTGGCGCGGGGCGACAAGGCGATTGGGGTCATCGGCGATGTCGCAGACCCGAAGGCGGTCGAAAATCTGGTCGCGCAGGCAGTGTCGGCATTTGGCCGGGTCGATTTTCTCATCAACAATGCGGCGTTGCGTGCCGAGAAGTCGCTCGAGGAAATGACCTTTGCCGAATGGCGCAGTGTCCTCGACGTCATACTCGACGGCACGTTTCATTGCGTGAAGGCCTGCCTGCCGCACCTGAAAAAGAACGGCGGTACGATCATCAACGTCGGCGGCATGAGCGCCCACACCGGCTCGAAGAACCGCGCCCATGTCGTGACGGCCAAGTCCGGCCTTGTCGGTCTCACGCGCGCGCTGGCGCAAGATCTCGCGGAACATAAAGTAACGGTCAATCTGGTGGTTCCGGGCCTGATCGGCACGCCGGCGGACCGGGGCGCGGCTGGCGAGCCCGACCACCACCGCCGCAACCAGACCCTGACCGGCGAGCGCGGTAAACCGCAGGACATCGCCTCTACCGTGCGATTCCTGTGCGGGCCGGGCGGGCGTTACATCACCGGGCAGACGCTGCATGTGAACGGCGGGGCGTATCTTGGCTAAACCGCTGGAGATTGAGGGTATTCCGCCGGTAAATTCGGCGTTTCTCCGACCTTGATCGCAGGCCCGATACCTGCCACATCCACGGCACCATGAATGTTCCTGTACGCCCCACGGAGGGCGCCCCGGCCCGGTCGCTGCTTGCAACCGAGGTCGATCGGCGCCGGACCTTCGCCATTATTTCCCATCCTGACGCTGGCAAGACCACGCTGACGGAAAAGCTGCTGCTGTTCGGCGGCGCGATCCAGCTTGCCGGACAGGTGAAGGCGAAGCGTGACCGGCGTTCGACCCGTTCGGACTGGATGGCGGTCGAGCGCGAGCGCGGCATTTCGGTCGTCACCTCGGTGATGACGTTCGAATACGGCGGCAATGTCTTTAATCTGCTCGACACGCCGGGCCATGAGGACTTTTCGGAAGATACCTACCGCACGCTGACGGCGGTCGATTCCGCCGTCATGGTGATCGACGCCGCGAAGGGTATCGAAGCGCGGACGCGCAAGCTGTTCGAGGTCTGCCGCCTGCGCGATATCCCGATCATCACGTTCATCAACAAGATGGATCGCGAGGCGCGCGATCCGTTCGAGATCATGGACGAAATCGAGAAGACGCTGGCGCTCGACACCACGCCGGCGACGTGGCCGATCGGGCAGGGCCGCGACTTCGTCGGTACGCAGGATATTGCCACCGGCGAAGTGCGGCTCGTGCAAAGCGATGGCCAGACCACCGGCAAGCTGCAGAAGATTTCGGTGAGCGAACTTGCCGCCATCAACCCCAACCTCGATGGCGAGAAAATACAGGCCGAATTCGATCTGGTGCGCGAGGCCTGTAAGCCGTTCGATCTGGCGGCGTTCCGCGAAGGCCATCTGACGCCGGTGTTCTTTGGCAGCGCCATCAAGAATTTCGGCGTGGTCGATCTGCTCAACGCGCTCGGCGCCATCGCGCCGGCGCCGCGCGCGCAGTCGGCGGACAAGCGGATAGTCGATGCTGCCGAGAACAACATGTCGGCCTTCGTGTTCAAGATCCAGGCCAACATGGACCCGAACCACCGTGACCGCATGGCGTTCGTGCGGCTCTGCTCAGGCAAGCTGTCGCGCGGCATGAAGGCCAAGCAGGTTCGCACCGGCAAGACCATCGGCCTCCATGCGCCGCAGTTCTTCTTCGCGCAGGATCGCACGGTTGCCGATGAAGCCTATGCCGGCGACGTCGTGGGAATCCCGAATCACGGCAACCTGCGTATCGGCGACACGCTGACCGAGGGCGAAGACCTCAACTTTGTCGGCGTGCCGAGCTTCGCGCCGGAAATCCTGCGCCGTGTCGGCCTGCCGGATGCGATGAAAGCCAAGAAACTCAAGCAGGCGCTGCAGGAACTGGCCGAAGAAGGTGTCGTGCAGGTGTTTCGCCCGACCGATGGCGCGCCCGCGCTGGTCGGTGTGGTCGGGCCATTGCAGCTTGATGTGCTGAAGGCGCGTCTCGATGCCGAATACGGCCTTGAGGTCCGCTGGGACATGCCGGAATTCCAGCTGGCGCGCTGGATCACGGCGGAAGACCGCAAGCTGCTCGACAAGTTTGTCTCAACCTATCGCTCGTCGATTGCGGAAGACCTCGATGGCGATATCGTTTTCCTCGCGCGCAACGAATTCAATCTCGACTACACCGACCAGCAAAGCCCCGGCATTGCGTTCAGCAATGTGAAGGACGTGCAGGCCGACATGAAGAAAGCCTCCGCTTAAAATTCCCAAGCTCGCACACATCCGTGCATGAAAGTTCAGGCCCATGACCATCTCGATGTATCAGGCTTCGGTTCCGGTTTTCCTGCAGCTGCTCAACGGCCTTTCGAAGAATCTTGAGAAGACGGTGGCACATGCGACGGCGAAGAAGATCGATCCGGCGGCATTTCTTGGCGCGCGCCTGTTCCCGGACATGTTCACGCTGGTGAAGCAGGTGCAGCTTGCGACCGACTTCGCCAAGGGGGCGGGCGCGCGCCTCGCCGGCATCGACGTGCCGAAATACGCCGACAACGAAGCGAGCTTCGAGGAGTTGCAGGAGCGCATCGCCAAGACCGTGGCGTTCCTGAAAGACCTCAAGCCGGCGCAGATCGATGGGTCGGAAGACCGCGAGATCTCGTTCATGCAGGGCGGCAAGCAGGTGACGTTCAAGGGTCAGCAGTATTTGCTGTCGGTCGCGATGCCGAATTTCTATTTCCACGCCACGACGTCGTATGCGCTGCTGCGCCACAATGGCGTCGAAGTCGGCAAGCGCGACTTCATGGGCAACAGTTAGGCTCCAAGGTCTGATCCAACTGCGTTGGATCAGACTGGTCGCCTTTCTATTTGTTTGGGCATGATCTATTCCGAAAACCGGCGTCCACTTTTCGGGATCATGCCCTAGCCCGCGCCCAGATAGGCGTGGCGGACCTTCTCATCCCTGGATAGCGCAGCCGCGCTATCCGCTCCGACGATGCGCCCGTTGTCGAGCAGATAGCCGCGGTCGGCTATCGCCAGGCTTTGCTTGGCGTTTTGCTCGACCAGAAAAATCCCGACTCCGGTGTCCTTGATCTTGACCAGCGAGCGGAACAGTTCGCTGGTCAACAGCGGCGACAGGCCGAGCGAAGGCTCGTCCAGCATCAGGATCGAAGGCGCCGACATCATCGCACGTCCAAGCGCAACCATCTGGCGCTCGCCGCCGCTCATGGTGCGCACGAGTTGTTTGGGCCGTTCGGCCAGACGCGGAAACAAGCCCAGTACGCGCGCCATGTTGTCTGCTTCAAGTGCGCGGGCACGGCGCGGATGCGCGCCGAGGATCAGGTTTTCCTGCACGGTCATGTCGGCAAAAATGCCACGATCCTCGGGCACCAGCGCAATACCGGCCTCGACGATTTCATGGGACGGACGATGGCTGATGTCGGCGCCATCCATGACGACGGTTCCGCTCGCCTTCGCTTTTTGCCCGGCAATCGCGCGCAGGAACGTGCTTTTGCCGGCGCCGTTCGATCCGAGCATGACGACGATCTCGCCAGGCGCAATCTGCATGCTGACGTCCTCGACCGCACGGTGGCGGCCGTAAAACACGGCGATGTTCTTGCACTCAAGCATCGATGTCTCCGAGATAGGCCCGGATCACTTCAGCATCGGACAGGACCTCGCGCGGCGTACCTTCGGCGATCTTGGCGCCGCTGTTCATGACGACGCAGGTGTCGCACAGGCTGCGGATCGCATCCATGACGTGTTCCACGATCATGATGGTGCGGCCTTCGGTGCGCAGTTGCTCGATCAGCGCGATGCCGGTCTTTAGCTCCGTCGGGTTGAGGCCAGCGAGCCATTCGTCGAGCAGCAGCACCTTCGGATCTGCGACCAGCGCCCGCGCAAGCTCCACGCGTTTCTGGTCGATGTAGGTCAGCGCGCTGACGACCGTGTCATCGACGCCTTGCAGGCCGACTTTCTGCAACAACGCGCGCGAATGTTCGCGCAGCTCCGTGCCCCACATGCGGCGATGGCCGAATACGCCGCCAGCCTGCACGTTTTCCAGCACCGTCAGCCCCGGCAGCATCCGCACGATCTGGAACGTGCGCGACAGCCCAAGTGTCGCAATCTCGCTTGCCGAGCGGTCGGAAATGCTGTCGCCGTGCAGGTGTATGGCGCCGGCGCTGGGCTTCAGGGCGCCGGAGATCAGGTTGATCATGGTGGTCTTGCCGGAGCCGTTGGGTCCGATCAGGCCAAGCACCTTGTTAGCGGGCAAGGTGAAGGAGATATTGTTGACCGCAACCAGGCCGCCAAAGCGCTTGGTGACGCCGCCGATAGTGAGTGCTGCGGACGGGCTATTCATGGCCGCCACCCTTGGCTTGCCACTTGCTGCGCAGCGCCGCCCAGATGCCGCTGCGGCGGCGCGAGAAGTCCTCGATCAGCCCGACGAAGCCATGGGGAATAAAATAGACGATCAGCAGGAATGCGACGCCCAGCAACAGTGTCGTCTGGGAAGGAAACTTCGCCGAGATGAATTCCCACATGATGGTGAAGGGGATGACGCCGACCAATGGCCCCCACAGCCGGTGTACGCCGCCCAGAAGCGACATAATGACAACCTGAAACGACAGGAACGGACTGAACGCCAGTGTCGGTTCGACGTAGCTCCAGCGCGGCGCGACCAGCGCGCCTGCAATGGCGGCGAAGGTGCTGGAGATGATGAACAGCGTGACCTTGGCGCGCGCGGTGTTGATACCGCAATGGACCGCGACGACTTCGTCATTGCCGATGATGCGCAGCGCGAAACCCAGCCGCGAACGCCCGATCCACCAGCTCACCAGAAACACCACCAGAGTGAATACCAGCAATTGCCAGAAGAATACGGAGTCGCTGCGATCGACGAGGACGTAAAGCCCGCTGCTGGTGCCCATCACATGCTGGCCCCATGACACGACCTGCCGGACAAGCTCGGCAAGACCGAGCGAGAAGATCACGAAATAGACGCCGGAGATGCGCAGCGTCGCGAGCCCGATCAGCGCGGCGAACAGCGCGCCGGCGACGGCGGCGATCAGGATGAGTACGGGGTAAGGCAACAGGTTGACGCCCCCGGCGACCGTATACATGCCAATGCCGAAGAAGGCGGCGGTGGCGAGCGAGATGTAGTTCGTGGGGCCGGAGAACAATGTCCACGAGGTTGCGAGGCCCGCAAAGATCGTGATCGAGATGCCGAGTGAAAGAATATAACCCGTGCTGAACAGCGGCAGCAGCGCCCACAGTGCCGCGACGATGGCGCAGATCGCGAGGTTGCGTTTTTCGGTGCCGCTCAGCACGGCGCTTTCGCGCAAGTCCAGCATCGCCTGCGCGAACGCTGTTGGCTTGGTATCGCCGTGTGTGTCTGCATTGCTCATGAGGACCGCCTCCCGAACAGCCCTTCGGGCTTGATCAGCAGGATGACGATGAACAACACGTAGGCGGCAGCGAGCGTCAGGCCCGGATCGACAAGGCTCGCGACGATGGTTTCGGCAAGGCCGAGGATGAATGCAGCGACTATTGCGCCGCGAATGTCGCTGACGCCGCCCATAATGACGATGACAAGCGCCTTCAGGGTGAACACGACGCCGAGCGAGGCATCGAAAGTCAGGAAGATACTGAGCAGCGACCCGCCGGCAGCGGTCACCGCGCCGCCGAGTGCGAATGCCAGCGCGGAGGCGCGCGGCACGTTGATGCTCACCAACCCTGCGGCAGACGGGCTAACCGCAACCGCGCGTAGCGCAAGCCCTGCGCGCGTCTTGTGCAGCCAGATGTAAAGCCCGGCGCACAGCGCCAAGGCGCCGATGAAGGCAGTGACACGGTTAAGCCCGTAAGGCTGGCCAAGAATGAAGATGGGCCGCGCCAGATAGGAATAGCTCAGGTAGTCGCCGCCAAACAGCGCGAGCAGGCCGCCGACGAAGATGAAGCTCAGGCCGAACGTCGCCAGAATGCTGTCGACCTCGAGCTGGCCCTGGCTTTTGGCGCGGCGGACCAGCGGCGTAATGAGTACGCGGTAGATTGCCCAGTTCGCAGCGAAGGCAAGTGGCACAATGACGGCGAGCGAGATCAGCGGGCTGAACTTGGTCGCCGAGTAAAACCAGAACGTGCCGAACGCGCCAGCCACTAGCATCTCGCCGTTGGCGAGATTCATTATACGCGCGACGCCGTATTGCAGTTGCAAGCCCATCGCCATCAGGGCGTAGGTTCCGCCCAGCAGCAGGCCGATAATGATGATGTCCATGAGCGGTAGCGTAAACCTTGGAGCGAACTCTTTGAGCGCCTTCAGCAAATCTCGTCCGGCGCGTGCAAATGCCCACGCCGGACGGAGAAGCGCTTACCAGTTGTTCTTCAGGATCACTGGCTTGTAGTTGGTGAAACCATCACCGGCGACGGCCTGGAAGAAGCCGTTTTGCCACTGGCCGACGGTCCAGACGCGGGTCATCTGCTGGTTGCGCAGGTCCATGTCGCCAACGATCGTCTTGAAGGTGCGGCTCTTGATGTAGGCCGTGACGGCCTTCCTGTCGAGCGAGCCGACGCCCTCGATCGACTGTTCGAGTACCTGCAGCATCGAGCCGTACAGGGCGCTGCCCCAGTAGTCGGCGTCCACGCCCGTGACCTGCTTGTGGATCTTCATGTAGTCGCGGATCGCCGGCGTATCTTCGTATCCGCCTGCACCAAGGACGTTCTCGGCGAGCTGGCCGTACTTGCCGTAGAAGCCCTGAAACGCCGTTGCGACGGCGCTATAGTAAGCCTTCACGTTCAGGCCTTCGATCTTGGCCTGCTCCAGGAGCGCAAACGTGTCCGGCGGATAGGACCATGCCACGAACGCGTCGGGATTGGCAGCCTTCGCCCCCTTCACGATGGGCGCGAGGTCCTGCGTGCCGAGCGGGTACGACTTGTCATAGACGAGTTCGAAGCCGGCTTCCTTGAACAGCGGACGGGCTACGTTCGCGAGTTCGATGCCGAAAGCGTCGGCGACGTTCACGACCGCGACGCGGTTGCCGATCTTCTTCTCGTCAAGCAATTTCTTCAGCACCGCGATGGCGTCGCGCGCGAAGGCTTTCGTCGGGCCCTGGATGATGAAGAGATTCGGGTAACGCTTGATGAGTTCGGGGCCCTGGTCGGTCACGAAGGCCTGCGCCAGCTGCGGATAGTCGTGCTTGGCGAAGATTGGCGCGGCAGCGAGGTTAAATCCGGTGCCGTACACCGGCATGATGAAATCGGCATTATCGACCGTTGCGAGACGCTCGACCGCCTTGATGGTTTCCGGCGGCGATGTGCGATCATCGTATTCGATCAGCTCGATCTTGCGCTGGCCGTCCTTCAGCTTGAGGCCGCCGCGGTCGTTCACCAGCTTCTGCCACATCATGAAATTCGGAAAATGTGTGATGGCCGCGCCACCCGCGAGCGGGCCGGTCTTCGGGCCGACGACGCCGATCTTGATCGTGTCCGCCGCCTGCGCTGTGCCAAGTCCGAGCGATCCTGCGACCACGCCCGCTGCTGCCAGCTTCAATAGGTTCCGTCTTTGCATTGCATCCTCCCATGGGCGTTTATTGTCCACGTTTTTGCATGTGGACTTGGCCGCCATTCGACAGCTTGGATGCAAAACATAACGCATTCGTGGGCGACGGCCACGAGATGTTTCGTGTTTGGCAATTTGCCGCAGTATAGCTTCCTATTGCGCGGCGTGATGCCGCATTACGAATTGAGAGATATGAAGTCTATGAGTGCCTGGTAAAAGTATTGTGTGAAAAATGTGAGTAATGGCATTGGCGAATACGAGATTAAATTGCGTTGAAAACGCAAATTATCCAAATAAACTTTGTGAGTTCATCCCTATACACGGTTTGTAATTTGTTTGGCGTGCGTTTTCCTTGGGCGATGAATTGCGTCATGCGCCTGATGTTCGAAAGCGTCGGCATCCGTTTGATCCACGAAGCCGAGAATAGGCAGGGGCCCTGTTCAAGGCTATCGGACAGCCGCACGATCTGATCATCCCTGATTTCAACATGCCGGAGATGAATGGCCTGGGATTGCTGCGCGTGGCGGCGGCGAATGCTTTGCTCTATCTTCATCCGCAAAACAGTGGGGGAAGGCAAATGCCCAGGCGTTTCATCGACATTTCGGCTGGCTTGAAGGCGGGCATCGCGTCCGATCCCGCGCCGATGCTGCCCAAGATCGCCTATTCAAACCACACGGACGGCGCCGCGACATTTGCCGCACAGTTTCCCGGACTGACCGCCGACCAGTTGCCGGAAGGCATGGGCGCCGCGGTCGAAACCGTCACGATCTCCACCCACAACGGTACGCACCTCGATGCGCCGTGGCATTTCCATCCGACCATGAACAATGGTGAGCGTGCGATCACGATTGATGAAGTACCGCTGGAATGGTGCTTCAGCGACGGCGTGAAGTTCGACTTCCGCAACAAGCCCGATGGCTACGTCTGCACCGCCGACGACATGAAGCGCGAACTCGACCGCATCGGCTACACGCTCAAGCCGCTGGACATCGTGCTGGTGAATACCGCTGCCGGCAAAGCCTACGGCAATGATGACTTTTTGCACAAAGGCTGCGGGATGGGCCGCGAGGCGACACTGTTCCTGACCAGGCAGGGCGTGCGTGTCACCGGAACCGACGGCTGGAGCTGGGATGCGCCGTTCAGCGCGACTGCCAAACGTTTCGCCGAAACCAGGGACCCGTCGATCATCTGGGAAGGTCACAAGGCCAGCATGGAAATCGGCTATTGCCACATGGAAAAGCTCGGTAACCTCGAAACCTTGCCGTCGCATGGCTTCGTGGTGTCATGCTTCCCGGTGAAGATTTACAAAGCATCCGCCGGCTGGACGCGCGCGGTTGCGATCATGGATGACTAGCGTCAGGACCCATAACTGAAAAAACCGGATGGCGACTTCGATCCTGGGACGGCCCTCAATCAGCCGGCCGGTGGCTTGCCGGTGTTGACTGCCAGTTGAGCGGCGAAAGCCCGCTTGTAGGCGGGCCGTGCTTCGCCGCGGGCGACATAGGCAGAGAGGTTCGGATATTCGTCGAGAATGCCCGATGGTTTTAGCCTCAGCAGTACCGACACCATCATCAGGTCGCCCGCGCTGAAGGCGCCATCGAGCCAGTCGGCGTCGCCGAGGCGAGCGGAAAGTTGCTTCAACTTTTCGCGGACGCGATCCGCGACCAGCGGCAGGCTCTCCTTGGTCCAGGGCTTATCGCCCTCGACAATCCTGGCAGTTGCGAGTTCAAGGATCGCCGGCTCCACCGTGTTGAGCGCGGCAAACATCCATGTGATCGCGCGCGCCCGCGCATTCGCATCGTCCGGTAGCAGGCCCGCATGGCGCTGGGCGATATGGAACACGATCGACCCTGTTTCGAACAGGGCGAGATCGCCTTCCTCGTAGGTCGGAATCTGGCCGAAAGGATGAAGCGCTAGATGCGCTCCTTCCTTCATTGCACGAAACGAAACCAGGCGAACCGCGTAGGGAAGGCCTACTTCTTCAAGCGCCCAGCGAACGCGCGTATCGCGCGCCAGTCCCTTGCCGCCATCGGGTGACCGCTCAAAGGCAGTAATGGTGATGGTCATCGTGGAGATACTCCCTGGCGAACATCATCGGCCGCGGGGTTGGCTATCCACGCCTTGCTTTCTACTATTTCAGAAAAGAAAGGCGTGGATGACCGAAACACGTGCGGGCCTGACGCAGGTTGGTTTCTACGCCGCTTCTAGAACTGCCAGCCGATCTGGGCATCGAGCGAAATCGGGCCGCCGCCGCGCACCAGGAAATACAGCGAGGCTGCGGCCCAGATCAGCGGATATTCCGCGCCCTGCTTGTTCCAGAACCAGCCGAACTGGCCGTGTTCACGGATCGACATCACCAGCAGGATGAAAATCGGAATCGACACCGGCCGCGTGAACAATCCCAGCGCGAGCATTGGTCCGCCGACCAGTTCGGTGATGATGATGATCGGCGCCCACAGCTTGCCGGGCCGGTAGCCTTCCTTATCGAGGATTTCGCCCAGCATCTTGGTGGACTTCACCGGCATGCCGGTTTCGGGAAACAGACCAAAGCCCGAGCGTAACCCGTGCGGAATGAGGCACAGCGCGATGATGACGCGCAGCAAGGCTTCGACCCACGGCAGCAGGGCGTTGTAGAAACCCGCAAGCTGCGGAAACACGTAACCCGTCATTGGATTCTCCCCAAACCGCCCGGCTTGATGCCGCTTAACTCAGACGGTGGGGAATTCCCGCAGGCTCCCCACACGGCGTTCGCCAGTTCGACGACGCGGCTCAATTTGCGGCGTTCGTCGTCGATGCTCAAGGGGTTTCCGCCGACACTGGAGGCAAATCCGCATTGCGGGCTGACGCCCACCTGATCGAGTGAAATGTATTTGCCGGCTTCATCGAGCCGCCGCAGCAGCGCATCGAGCGGTTCGAGGTCGGGTGTCTTGCTGCTGACGAGGCCGAGGACGACGTTCTTGTTCCTGGGCACATGGCGCAGCGGCTCGAAGCCGCCTGCGCGCGGGCTTTCGTATTCGAGAAAGAACGTATCGACGTCGGCTTCGTTGAACAGCCGTTCGGCGACGGCGTCGTAGCCGCCTTCCGCCATCCAGTGGCCCTTGTAGTTGCCCTTGCACAGATGCACGGCGAGGGTCATGCCCGCAGGCTTGGTCGCCGAGATCTGGTTGATAGCGTCAATGTAGATGCGCAGCAACGTGTCGGGGTCGGCGCCCTTGCTTTTGACCTGTTCGCGGATTTTCGGATCGCACAGCATCGCAACCGGAACTTCATCGAGTTGCACCGTCGAGCAGCCAAGCGCACCCAATGCCACGAGTTCGGCGCGATAGACCGCGATCAGGTCTGTCCAGAAATCCTCCATGCGCGGATAGACCTTCGGATCCGCAGCCTGATCGAGCCGGAAGAAATGCACCAGGCTCGGCGTCGGCATGGTGACTTTCGGCGTGTGTCTGGTGTTGTGACGCACGAACTGGAACTCATCGGTCGTGATGCCTTGGGTACGCTTGAGCTTACCTTCGACATAGGCGCTCTGGAATGTCGCGTGCCCGCCGTGGTCGTCGCGGAAATCGAAGATCGAGTCCTTGACGGTCAATCCTTCAACCGCCTGCACGAAACCGAAGAACCATGAGCCGCGGCGGAACTCGCCGTCGGTGATGGACTTCAGCCCGGCGTCTTCCTGCATCTTGATGGCGTCCCGGATGCAGCGGTCCTTGATCTCACTCAACGCCGCGTCGCTGATTTTCTTCTGGCTGGCGTCGCGAAACGCATTCTTGAGTTCCTGCGGCCGCAGCAGGCTTCCAACTTGATCGGCGCGAAAACGGGGTGCCATTGTGATTAGCCTCGCTTGTCCACGAAACGCGCAGCCTTGATGCTCGCTTCGAATTCCTTGCCCAAGGTGCCGCGTTCGAGAAAAATGATTTCAGGTGTGACCTCGAAGGTCTTTTGCACCTTCGCGTTGACTTCCGCGCGCAGCGCATCGTCACTGATGTCGCGGCGCGGCTCGATCAGCAGCTTCAATACATCGAGGCCGGAGTCGGTTGCATGGACCTCGGCTTTGAAGTCCTGAACGTCCGGGTTGTAGAACAGCAGGTCTTCAAGCTCATTGTGGTTGATGTTGACGCCGCGCACCTTGAAGAATCCAACGGTGCGGCGCGCATGCTGCATCACCGGGAACATCGACCACGGTCCGTCACCATGCCCGCCGGGCTTCATGCTGATGAGGTCGCCGGAATTCCAGCGCAGGAACGGCGTGACGTTATTATTACAGAGCGCCGTCATCGCCATGGTGCCTACTTCGCCTTCCGGCACCGGCAGTCCGGTGTTCTCGTCGACGACTTCGCAGAAGAACAAGTCCGACCACACATGAAGGCCATCGTGTCTGGGCGATTGTACGGAAATCAGCGCGCCCTCGGTCATGCCGAATTGGTCGGACACTTCCGCGCCCCATGAGCGTTCGAGCTTTTGACGCTTGGCAGGTGACAGCGGTTCGGCTGCAACGATGATTTGTTTCACCGAGCTTTTGGAAAGGTCGAAGCCCTGCGCCTCGGCCAGATTGGCAAGGTGCAGGCCGTAGCTTCCCATGCCGGCCCAGATCGTCGGCTTGAGATCGCGGATCAGTTCAAGCTGTGTCAGCGATGGCGTGTTGGAGCCGGAGCCGCACCAGATCGTGCCGATGCCGAGGCCTTCCGCCGCGCGTGCATATAAGTGTGCGACCGGATGAATGCCGAGCGGAAATGAGATGTGGACCATGTCCTCGGGCGTTGCGCCGACCACGTCGAAAGCGCGCGCGAAGCACAGGATACTGTATTCCATGTCTTCGAACGAGCGCGGATAGAACAGCGGCTTGCCGGTGACGCCGCCGGAACGCCAGTATTCGACAACATCGCGGCGCGGCGCGACGCAGAATTGCGCGTGGAATTGATCGGTCGGGATTTGCCGAAGCTGGTCCTTCGTCAGCAGCGGAATCTTCGTCCACTCTTCCGGTTCGTCGAGGTGGTCGAGCCGGATGCCCTTGAGCCGGTCGCGAAAGAACGGTGCGCGCATCGCGAGTTCGACGGCACGGCGTTTGCGGATGTTCTGTATCTTTTCGATCTCCGCCCGCGAGGACGGCCATTGAAGTCTGGACGACACGTTGCCCGTCATCATTCACCTCCAGGCCGCCGCCATTCTGCCGCGCGGCGCCACTTCCAACCCGTAGCGTCCGGCATGATGGGTCCTGCGCGGTTCGCTAATTAATCACTATAGGGAGCAATTTGGGTCCGTCAATTCAGCTGACGCCGCAAAGCCGCCAAGCCTTGTGTTATCGGCTTAAATCGCGATGCAGACCTTGCCGACATGGCGGCCGCTCTTGAGGTGTTCAAGCGCCGCCCGCAGGTCGGCCAGCGGGAACGTGCGGTCCAGCACTGGCCGCAACTGATACTGGGCGATGGCGGCCAGCATGGCGGCGAACTGGTCGCGGTTCCCTGCCGATGCGCCTTGCAGTCTTGCGTTCTTGAGGATCAGCACCGGCACGTTGAGGTCGTGCCGCGCCCCGGCCACGACGCCGATCACGCTGATGGTGCCGCCCATGCGCAACGCACGCAGCGACTGCGAAATCGTCTCGCCGCCACCGATATCGACCACGAGATCGACGCCGTGCGGGACGAACTTCAGGGCGGTACGGCCCCAGTCGGGATCGCTCTTGTAGTTGATAACGTAGTTGGCGCCGAGCGCCCGCAGGCGCTCAAGCTTTTCCGTATTTGACGAGGTCGCAACGACAGCAGCGCCCGCCATCTTGGCGAACTGGAGTGCGAACAGCGAGACGCCGCCGGTGCCTTGCGTCAGCACGGTTTGACCCGGCCCAACCTGGCCTTGCGCGATCACGGATACCCACGCCGTCAGCGCGGCGCAGGGGAGGGCGGCGCCTTCCGCAAAAGAGAGGTGATCCGGCACGCGCAGGATCTCGTTTTCGCCGAAAACGCGATACTCGCAGGCGACGCCATCCGCAGATCCGCCGAGCGATGCCGACAAGCGGGCTTCGGTCGGCGGCCCCGTCAGCCATTTCGGAAAAATGTGGCCGGTGACGCGGTCGCCCATCTTCCATGCCGTGACGCCGTCGCCGAGCGCGGCAATTTCGCCCGCGCCATCGGAAAGCGGGATGAGATTTTCGCGGCGTTGATGCGATCCGTAGCCGCCGGCGGTTGTTACCAGATCGCGGTAGTTCAGCGAGGCTGCGCGCAATCGAACCAGCACTTCGCCGCGGCCGGGCCGCGGTTCGGGCCGTTCGACCAGCTTGAGGTTATCGAGCGATCCGACGGTCTCGACCCATGCAACTTTCATGCGTGCGATCTCTATCACGATGATACCTGCGTCCGCTTCTCTGGCGGTGCGAGCGCAGGATGACGGGGTGCGATTTTTCTGGATTTGTCTTACCGGGCCGCGCCCCATTCATACATTTTCAACCATAACCAGTTAACCTGCCTGTTCAATATCTCAGGTTGAGCTTGGGTGCCTGGCGCTTTGCTCCGGCTGTGCCATCTGCCTCCAAATCCAGAACGGAAATGCGCTGTCTTTGGCGAAAGCGAAGGAATCGGCAATGAGCGCCCAAACCAACGGTGGGTCCGAAGATTCAGCATCGGGCGTCGATGGCCTGATCGAATTCATCAGCTTCTCGATCGGCGACGACCAGTATGGCGTCGCGATCATGTCGGTTCGCGAGATCAAGGGCTGGTCTGGCGTCACGCATCTTCCCAAGCAGCCGGAGTACGTGCGCGGTGTTCTCAACCTGCGCGGCGTCATGGTTCCGATCATCGATCTGCGTTGCCGCTTCGGGCAGGGAATGACCGACGCCTCCGCCATGCATGTCGTCATCATTGTCCAGATTGGGGACCGTCTGGTCGGTCTTCTCGCGGATCGTGTGCTCGACATTGTTTCGTTTGAGAATTCGAAAATCCAGAAAGTTCCGACGGTCGGCGGCGCCGCACAGGCGGAATTCCTCTCGGGCCTGATCACCATCGACGACGCCATGATTGCCCTGATCGATCTTGAGCATTTGCTTTCGGAAAGCGGCGCGCAAGTTCTGGCCGCCGCATAGTTGCGTTCGCTCCTGGGGAGCGCGTCTGCGTCACGCCGTGTGCTGCGTTATCTGAATTTACTCTGCCATATTTTCAATTTTCATTCACTGCCTCGGGAGGGCGCCCCGCGGCATAACGAGGGGTCATGTGATGTCGAAGCTGTTTGGTATTTTCATTAACTTGCGCATCGGCACGAAGCTCGCACTCACCAGCGGCATTGGTATCTTGCTGGTCGTTGCGATGCTGGCCAACCAGGTGATGAGCGAGCGCTCCGTTGCTCAACTGGAGGAGGCCGCCGACGTTCAACAAAAAATCATGGTGCATAATCTGAATACCGAAGCTGCCGTGCGGCGGGTACAGATGAACGTCCGCGATGTGCGGTTGGCGAAAACGGTCGCCGATATCAAGTCGCCCGCTGAGCGACTTCGCGAGAATCTCGCGCGAACCTTCAAGGAAGTCGATGGTGCGTTGAAGCTTGTTAAAAAGCCGGAGAACCGTGAGCGTCTGCTGAAAATACGCGCCCTGGTGGAAAAATATGGCGTCGGCGCGGAGGAGATTGTCACGACGCAGACCGAAATCCTGGGCCTGATTGACAGGCGCAATCCGTTGATGGGGGTCTGGAACAAGACTTACGACACCCTGCTTTCGTCGCCGGCGCTGACCGGGCTGACGAACCGCAGCGAGCTGGAGACCGACCTGCGCGACGCCAATCTCTCTTTTGCCACGACCCGTGCTGCGACCTGGCGCTTTGAATTCACCGGCGAGCCGCAACAGGCGGAGGTCATGAAAGGCAACCTGACGAAGGGCGTACAATCGCTCAAACATGCCGCGGGCATTGCCGGTGAAAAGAGTGTTGTCGCCCAAATCGAGCAGCTATCGAAAGTGATGCTGGATTTCGAGTCGCTCTCAAATGATATGATCAAACAGCAAGAGATCATGATCGGCGCAGTCCGCGAACGCACATTGACGTTCGCCAATGAAGCCAATCAGTTGAACGAACAGGCCGCGACAGTCGCGTTGCAGACCAGCAGCGAAGCCAAATCCAGCGCCCAGGCCGCAATGACCCAGGCCGGCATGGTCGGCCTTGGTGTCGGTGCGGTGTTGGTGGTGGTGCTGCTCGGGGCTGCCGTCTTCGGTGCATTCTCGATTGCCCGTCCGATGAAGGCCTTGACCGGCGGCATGCTTGAACTCGCCGGCGGCAACTTCGATGTGGTGCTGCCTGGCCTCGGCCGCAAGGACGAGATCGGCGATGTGGCGCAGGCGGTCGAGACCTTCAAGGTCAAGTCGGCCGAGAAGGCGCGCGCCGAAGCGCAGGCCAATGCTGATCGTGAACTTCAGGAAGCGGCGGTGAAAGCCGAACGCGACCGGATCGCGGCCGAGGCAAAGGCTGAGGCCGACAAGCAGGCTGCGGCGGAACGTGATGCCGCGACGGCGCGCGTGATGGCCGAGTTCGATGCGGCGGTCGGCGGCATCGCCAAGGCGGCGATGGCGGGCGACTTCTCCCAGCGTGTCGCGCTTGAAGGCAAGGAAGGCGTCATCCGCAATCTCGCCGAAGCCATGAACATGATGTGCGACAACATCGGCAAGGTGATGGACGATCTGGTCGTCATGATGGGTGCACTCTCCGAAGGCGATCTGACCAAGCGCATCAACGCCAACTACGAAGGCACCTTCGGTACGCTCAAGGACAGCGCCAACACGACCGCGATCAAGCTGTCCGAGACGGTGTCGGAGATCACGGCGTCGGCCAAGGAAGTCGCCAATGCGGCGGCGGAAATCTCCACCAGCACGACGGATCTTTCTCAGCGCACCGAGGAGCAGGCCGCCGGCCTCGAAGAAACTTCGGCGTCGATGGAAGAGATCTCGGCGACGGTGAAGAAGAACGCCGAAAACGCCCAGCAGGCCAACCAGCTCACCGCCGGCGCGCGTGAAGTGGCGGATCGTGGCGGCGTTGTGGTGGCCTCGACGGTCGAGGCGATGTCGCGCATCGAGGATTCCTCGAACAAGATTGCCGACATCATCGGCGTCATTGACGAAATCGCGCGGCAGACAAACCTGCTGGCCTTGAACGCTGCGGTTGAAGCAGCGCGGGCGGGCGATGCAGGCCGTGGCTTCGCGGTCGTCGCATCCGAAGTCCGCTCGCTGGCGCAACGTTCCTCGCAGGCAGCGAAGGACATCAAGGACCTCATCACGTCGAGTTCGACGCAGGTCAAGGATGGCGTCGATCTCGTGAACCGCACCGGCACTTCGCTCAACGAAATCGTCACTTCGATCAAGCGTGTGGCCGATATCGTGGCGGACATCGCCAACGCCTCGAACGAGCAGGCCACGGGCATCGATCAGGTCAACAAGGCGCTGACCCAGATGGACGAAGTGACCCAGCAGAACTCGGCGCTGGTCGAGGAAAACGCCGCTACCGCCAAGACGCTGGAGAGCCAGTCGGCCGCGATGAGCGAGCGCGTCGCGTTCTCCCGTGTCGATCAGGCCCTGCAGCGTATCGTTCAAATGCCGTTGGCCACCAAGCCATCGGCCGCGAGGCCCGCGGCGCAACCCGCCAAGCGCGGCGGCGCCGTCGGGCGCATGCAGGCCGGTCTTGCGACCGCGCTCAAGCCTCAGGCGGATTTCGAGGAATTCTGATGCGTATGCCGGGTCTGACCCTCCAGGCAAACTGAACGTAGTCAGGCGTGAGCGTTGGCTCCGGCGGGAAACCGCCGGAGCCATTTCGTTTGGTGCGATGCTTTTCTTCGAATAACGGGCTTTTTCGACGGCATAACCATGCCCGGAACGCGCGAAGCGGCGATTTGGGCGGTTTCGGATAATCGACTCCGGGATTTTCATAAAGTCTCAACCTCCCATCCATATCCTGCGTCAACATCAAAGGTTGTGTTCACCGCACCGCAAGAACTGCCGGGCTGCGAGCCTTTTGCCTCGTGTGGGGCGGCAAGAAAGCGGGCGTTTCGCAAGGAAGCCCAGCGTGAGTATCCAGACCAGCACCTCGACAGACGATGCCCTCAAGTCCTCCGGCTTCCGCTCCGAAGGTGGAACGACCAACAGCGACGGTCTGATCGAATTCATCAGCTTCTCCATCGGTGAAGACCAGTACGGCGTCGCGATCATGTCGGTTCGCGAGATCAAGGGCTGGTCCGGCGTCACGCATCTTCCCAAGCAGCCCGAATACGTCCGCGGCGTTCTCAACCTGCGCGGCGTCATGGTTCCGATCATCGACCTGCGCTGCCGCTTCGGCCAGGGACTGACCGAAGCCACTTCGATGCACGTCGTTATCATCGTTCAGATCGAAAGCCGTCTGGTTGGCTTGCTGGCAGACCGCGTGCTCGACATCGTTTCCTACGAGGGTGCCAAGATCCAGCCGGTGCCGCGCATGAACGGTTCGGGCGAAGGCTTCTTCCTGTCGGGCCTGATTACCATCGACGAAGCCATGATTGCGCTGATCGATCTCGATCATCTTTTGAATGCGGAAATCGATATTCCGCAGGCGCATACTGAAATGGCGATGTCGGCATAACTGGCAGCGAGTTGCTGCATTAGCTTGAAATAAGGCTCGGGGGGTTAGATGTTTAAGCGGGTTGCGCGCGGCTTCCGTCTGCCGAAGTTCGGATCTTTGCTCAAGGCGATGTTCAGAGCCATATTCAAGCCCCGCATCGGCACCTAGCTCGCGATTGTTTCCGGCTTCACCATCCTGCTCGTCGCAGCGATGATCGGCGGTCACTACCTCAGCAACATGTACGCCGACAAGGCGAGCGTCAGCGCGGCGCGCAATCAGTCGCTGATGACCGGCGTATTGAAGATCAAGGCCGCGATCCGCGGCATCCAGCTTGGCATGAACGAAATGCGCGCCGCAGACTCGGCCGCCGATATTGAAAGGGGCAAGGCTTATTTCGCCGATCAGCAGGCTACGCTCGACAAGCTGATCGCCTCGACGCTCAAGTTCGTCTCGGTGTCGCACGATCGCGCCCGCCTGCAGAAGATCAGCGGCCTGGTCGATGTCTTGTACGCACACACGCTGACAATCGAGTCGTTGAAAAACGACGTTTTTGAATTGCAGGCGAAGGCAACGCTGGATGCGGATTCCGCCAGGAAGATCGTCTCGCTCAACAACGAAATGAGCAAGGTCGCGCGCGAGCGCACCTTGCCGATCGCCGCGGAAATGGACGATCTCGGCGAAAAGATCATCGAATTCGCAACCAAGCGCAGCGCCGATGAGGATGCTGTCGCTGACGCCGAGGTGCAACTGGCGCAGCGCGCGAGCTTCGCGTTCGGCGGCGCGGTCGTCCTGCTGCTGATCTGCGCGACGATGTTCTCGATCCTCACCATTGCCCGCCCGATGCGCAAGCTCACCGGCGGCATGCTCGAACTCGCCGACGGCAACTTCGACGTTCAGTTGCCAGGCCTTGGCCGCAGCGACGAAATCGGCGATGTCGCCGCCGCCGTCGAGACGTTCAAGACGCGCTCGATGGAAAAGGTCCAGCGAGAAGCCGCCGAAAAGGCCGAGCTGGACCGCATGACCGCGGAAGAGCGCGCCGAGCGCGACCGCACGGCGGCCGAACAGAAAGCCGAACAGGAACGTGCCGCCGCAGCCGAACGCGATGCGGCACTGGCCCGCGTCATGAACGAATTTGACGCGGCCGTCGGCGGCGTTCTGAAAGCCACGATGGCCGGCGATTTCTCGCAGCGCGTGCCGCTCGAAGACAAGCAAGGCGTGTTGCTGCACCTTGCCGAAGCCCTCAACGCCATGTGCGACAACGTCGGCATCGTGCTCGACGACCTCGTCTCGATGATGGGC
Organism: Hyphomicrobiaceae bacterium; assembly: GCA_947472885.1. Lineage (GTDB taxonomy): Bacteria > Pseudomonadota > Alphaproteobacteria > Rhizobiales > Xanthobacteraceae > CANJBX01. The sequence goes on along the minus strand of CANJBX010000028.1, from coordinate 18,478 downwards.
GCGCTGTCGGAAGGCGACCTGACGCGGCGCATCACTGCCGAATACCAGGGCACGTTCTCGGTCCTCAAGGATTCCGCCAACACGACCGCCGAACGGCTCTCCAGCATCGTTGCCGACATCCAGGCATCGGCCGTGGACGTGTCGAACGCTGCGTCGGAAATTTCCAGCAGCACGACGGATCTTTCCCAGCGTACCGAAGAACAGGCCGCCGGCCTTGAGCAGACTTCGGCGTCGATGGAAGAAATCTCCGCCACCGTCCGCAAGAACGCGGAGAACGCCAACCACGCCAACAGCCTCACCAATACGACGCGTGAAGTCGCCGACAAGGGCGGCGAGGTCGTGGCGAGCGCCGTCGAAGCGATGTCGCGCATCGAGAGTTCCTCGCGCAAAATCGCCGACATCATCGGCGTCATCGACGAAATCGCGCGTCAGACCAATCTGCTTGCCCTGAACGCGGCAGTGGAAGCGGCGCGTGCCGGCGACGCCGGACGCGGCTTTGCGGTCGTGGCATCCGAAGTGCGTTCGCTGGCGCAGCGTTCGTCGCAGGCGGCCAAGGACATCAAGGACCTCATCACCAACTCGTCGGTGCAGGTCAAGAGCGGCGTCGATCTCGTCAACCGCACCGGCGCTTCGCTCAACGACATCGTTGCCTCGATCAAGAACGTCGCCGCGCTCGTCGCCGACATCGCGACCGCCAGCGCCGAGCAGGCGACCGGCCTCGATCAGGTCAACAAGGCGCTGACCCAGATGGACGAGGTCACGCAGCAGAACTCCGCGCTGGTCGAGGAGAATGCCGCGACGGCGAAGACGCTCGAGCAGCAGTCGAGCGCCATGACCGACCGCGTCAGCTTCTTCCGCATCGAAGGCGCGGCTCCCGCTGTCCAGGCGCAGCCGGTGCGTCAGGCAAGTGCGCCGGCGCGTCAGGCGAGTGCGCCGGCACGTCCGGTGACAAAGACCGCGCCTGCGCCGATCAAGGCTGCGGCACCCGCCAAGCGCGGCGGCCTCGTCGGCCGTATGTAGGCCAAGATCGCTACGGCGCTCAAGCACGATCCCGAGTGGGAAGAGTTCTGAGCCAGCCCGCTTCAAGTCGTTTTTCAGCAGCCCGGCCCTCGTGCCGGGCTGGTTGTTTTTGATGCCACCACTTGCTCAAGCCGTGCGCCCACCACGAGTTAGTTTTTCAAACAGCCAAGCATCATCATCCCTGTTTTTTGAAAAGCGCGGGGGCGCTTTGAATGTTTGGGAACTTCGCACCAGCCTTCGCCCTGTGGGCTTCGGCATGGCAAGGCGCCGCTCAACATGTGAGGGGCGCGGAGCGCCGGCAGGCGCACCTATAATGTCCGCGCTTGTGATTGCGCGGCGGTGTCCTTGCGATCGGACACCACGCCTTCCGGCGCTCCACGTGCGGTTTTGCAAAGGCAGAACGTATCCACCTTACAGGCCCCAGGTCCGCGCTTCCTGGGACGCGCGATCTGCGTCGCCGCATTTCGCTATCCCAGTCCAGCAGGCTCCCTGCAGAGCGGTCGTCATGCCGCCCGGTCGGGTCCCGAAGCCTCCCGGGGGTGAGGGTGCGAACCTCACACGCGGGCGCCGCGCCAGCCGAAACCGTCGGCCACCGAGATGACGGCGCTGAATCTCCGGCGCCGCCTTCTCGATCCGCTCCGCCTCAAGACGCCCATGAAGCGCCCCTCGCGAGCAGGGTGAGAAATAGGTATATAGGAATATTAGAAAAGTCAAGGAATAAAAACATATATCTAGAGTGTGTATTTATACACTTGTCGCCAGAGCGTGATGTGTATAAATACTCTCATGAAATCTGCGGACATTATCAAGGCTTTGAAGGCCGATGGATGGGAGCAGGTGGCTCAAAAGGGAAGCCACATTCAGTTCAGGCATCCTGCAAAGCCGGGGCGCGTGACGGTCCCACATCCAAAGCGGGACATGCCTGCGGGAACGCTTCGCAGTATCGAAAAGCAAGCCGGACTGAAACTGAGGTGAGCCACATGACGCAATACATTGCACTGATCCACAAAGAGCCGGACAGCGACTACGGCGTGTCGTTTCCCGATCTGCCGGGCGTCGTCACCGCAGGGCGCACGCTGGATGAAGCGCGGAAGATGGCGGTGGAGGCGCTCGCGCTGCATCTCGAAGGATTGGCCGAAGACAAGATTGTTGTGCCCGCGCCTTCTTCGCTCGAAGACATCATGGCGGATGCGCAGAACCGCGACGGCGTTGCCATTCTTGTCGATGCGCCTGCGCCTATCGTGAAGTCCGTGCGCGTGAACGTCACGCTGCCTTCCGATCTGCTGGCCGAGATCGACGCGCGCGCGGAGAACGAAGGTTTCACGCGCTCGGGCTATCTCGCGCAGGCTGCGAAGAAGGCGCTGGTGGCATAAGGCACAGATGTAGCCCGGATTTCGCCGCGCTCAACCCGGGCTACGCTTGCTGTGCATCGCTCCTCAGGATGAGGCCGAGCGAGAAAAGCCGCGTCGTTGTCAGGTCTCAATGCGCCGCCGTCACGCGCGCGAGTTCGCCGCGGTCGAAATGCATCTGCGCAAAGCGGGTGCGGTATTCCGCCGGCGTCATGCCGGTGTGGCGCTTGAACAAGCTGCGGAAGAACGCGGCATCCTCGTAGCCGATTTTGGCGCACACGCTCTGGATCGACATGGCGCCCTGTTCCAGCAGTTCCTTGGCGGCCGCCACCCGCAACAGCTGGATGTAGGCGCCGGGCAGGCGGCCGGTCGCGGCCTTGAAGCGGCGGATGAAGTTGCGCGCGCCCATGCCGGTGTGCTTGCCGAGCGTCTCGATTGAAACGTCGCCGTCGAAATGTTTTTGCAGGTAGTCTTCCGCCTGCCTGATCTTGTCGTCCGCATGCGGCCGTGACAGCGGCGACACCGAATAGCCGGACTGGCGTGTGCGCGGCATGCTGACGAGGAGCGATTTAGCGACCTGCACGGCGATTTCGTGGCCGCAGAATTTCTCGACGAGATACAGGCTGAGGTCGATGGAAGCATAGACGCCGCCGCTGCACAGCAGGCGATTGTCCTCGGTCACGACCTGATCGGGCTCCCACAGCACCTTGGGATAGCGATCGCGCAGAACATCCGCGAGCGCCCAGTGTGTCGTCGCCCGCCGGCCATTGAGCAATCCGCATTCCGCAAGGAAGGCGGCGCCGGTACAAATGCCTGCGATATGCGCGCCTTTGGCGTGCCATTTTTTCAGCCATGGCAGCAGCGCGGTATTTTGTGCGATCTCGCCGACCACATCCCAGCCGGAAGGCGGCAGGATGATGATGTCGGTTTTCTTGATGTCGTGGATCGCGCATTGCTGCACCAGTCCCAGCCCGCAAATGCCGGTCACGCTGCCGCCGTCAATCGAGGCGACCGTTACGCGGACCCGCGACTGGATGGTTTCGCCCTGAAGCCAGTTCCACAGCATGCCGGCGGAATGGAACACCTCAATCGGCCCAATCGCCGTCGAGGCGTATCCGGCTTCGAGCAGCACGACGGTTACATCCAGCACCGGGTTGCCGTCTTTTGCCGGCTGCTTCAGGTGCGTGCCGCGGCTTTTTCGGCCTGCGGATTTTACTGTTCGGGCCATCTGCGTGTTCTCGCGGTAGGTGAGCCAGATGGAAGGAGAACGCGCCGCCGGCCTTGCGGCGCGGCGGCGCGCTGGATCAGGCGATAGCCGTCATCGGGCTGATGACAGTGCGTACCTCAGTGACCTTGTTGGCCGGGAAGCCGCTGAGCTTTGCGTGCTCCTGGACCGACGCCGGGCTGTCGGCGAGATAGACGCAGAACGTCTGGTCTTCCACGACATAGGATTCCACCCACTGCACCTTGCCCGACAGTTTCGCCAGCGCCGCATTGGAAGCCTCTGCTGCACCCTTGAGCTGCTCGCGATTGAGACCGCCGACGCCGGGGATATTCCGCTCGATCAGATAACGCTTCATCATTCACACTCCAGTTGTTGCTGACGGTGTGCAAATCGCCGATTTCGGGTGTAGGCGGCAGTGGCATATTTGACAATATAGCGGGGTGAAAGTGACAACGGCCGCACGCTTTTGTGATCGCGCCGTGTGGTGGCCGCCAAGCTTGGATTTCGTGGCCTCGTAGGGCGGATTAGCCGTCAGGCGTAATCCGCCAACATCGCCGCGGGTTACGGCTTCGCCTAACCCGCCCTACGTTTCCCGCGCTCGGCCTTACTTCAGCGCATCCCAGCCCGGATCGGGCTTGAACCTGTCGCCGTATTTCGCCGCCAGCCGTTCCAGCGATGCCTTGACGTCGGCGATGCCGCGCTCGCGCGCGTAGTGCATCGGGCCGCCGCGGAACGGCGCAAAGCCGGTGGCGAAGATCATCGAGGCATCGACCTCGTCCTCGTCGTTGACGACGCCTTCGCGCAGGCACGTCACGCAGACATCGACCATCGGCAGGATCATGCGGTCGATGTGTTCCCGATCCGAGTGCGTCGTGTTGCTTTCCTTCACGGCGCGGCCGTTCTTCCACTCGTAAAGACCCTTGCCGGTCTTCTTGCCGAGTTCGCCCCTGGTCACCTTGTCCTTGAGCCATTGCGGCGCTTGCGGCATCGGGCGCGGCAGCTGCTGCGTCAGCACTTCGGCGACGTGCAGGCAGATGCCGAGGCCGACCTCGTCGGCGAGTTCAATCGGGCCCATCGGCATGCCGAAATCTTCCGCGGCCTGGTCGATGACTTCCTTCTTCATGCCTTCGTCGAGCATGATGAGGGCTTCCATCAGGTAGGGCATCAGCGCGCGGTTGACCAGAAAACCCGGCGCGCTTTTGACCGGGCAGGGCAGGCGGTCGATCTGTCCCAGAAAGGCTTTGCCCCCGGCGATGGCTTCCGGCGAGGCCTTGTCGTGGCCGACGATTTCGACCAGCTGCAGACGCGACACCGGATTGAAGAAGTGCAGGCCGATGAAGCGGTCGGGATATTTCAGGCCCTCGCGCAACTGTTCCAGCGGAATGCTGGACGTGTTGGTGGCGAGGATCGCGCCGGGCTTCATTTTCGCTTCGGTCGCCGCATAGACCTTCTGCTTGAGCGACAGGATTTCCGGCACCGCCTCGATGATGAGGTCGGCCGAGCGCACGCCTTCGCCGGTCAGATCCGGCGTCAGGCGATCGAGCGCATCGCGGATCTCGCTGCGCTTGCGGCTGAGCTTGCCGTAAAGGTCCGCCGCGCGCTTGATCGCGCCGCTGAGTGGTGCGGCCTTCATGTCGGCGAGCGTGACGTTGAGGCCGTTCCAGGCGCACCATGCCGCGATGTCGCCGCCCATGGCGCCGGCGCCGATGACGTGGACGCGCTGGCCCTTCCAGTCGTTGCCGGCGAGGGCCTTGAGCTTCTCGCGCAGGAAGAATACGCGGACGAGATTTTTCGAGGCCGGGGTTTCGATCAGGCGGCCGAACGAGGCGATTTCCGCGTGCTGCATGCGCAGCGTGTTGCCGCCGTGCTTTTCCCACAGGTCGATCAGCGCGAACGGCGCGGGGTAATTGGTGTGCGGGGCCTTTTCATCGGCCTGCTTGCGCATCCTGCCGGCGAGGAAGCCGCGCGCGAGACCGCTGTTGAGTGCCGTAATCGAGAAGCCCGCGCGGTTGGTGCGCAGCTTGCCATCGACCGCATCCTTCACGGCGCTCCTGATGTGGCGTTCTTCCGTAACGGCATCGACGAGGCCGAGCGACTTGGCCTTGCGGGCGCCGATGTTGCGCCCGGTCAGCATGTCGGTCATGGCCTCAACGGGATTGATGAGCCGCGTCAGCCGCACCGTGCCGCCAAGGCCCGGGTGCAGGCCGAGCAGGACTTCGGGAAAGCCGAGCCGCGCATCTTCCGTGGCGATCCGGTAGTCGCAGGCAAGCGCAACCTCGAGGCCGCCGCCGAGGCAGAAGCCGTGGATCACGGCGACGGTCGGGCACTTGAGCGCGTCGAGCCGGTCGATGATCGCGTGCGCCTGTGTCAGCGCCGCCGAAATTTCCGCGGCGCTCGCGCCCTTGAACATGTTGATGTCGGCGCCGGCGATGAAGCCGGATTTCTTTGCCGAGCGCAGCACGACGCCTTTCGGCAAATCCTTTTCGAGTACGCCAACGATGTCGGCGAGTTCGGTGATGACGTCGGCCGAGAGCGTGTTGGCGCTGGCGCCGGCCCGGTCGATCAACAGCCACGCAACGTTGTTGTCGTCGCGCGCCATTTTCCAGTTTTTCCACGGGCCGGTGGAAAGCGCCGGGGCGTGGCTGGCAGTGCCATCAAACGGGCCGAGTTCGAGATTGTGAGCGGCGAGGGTGTCCATCACGTGTTGTTCTTTATTGGGCATTTTTACACCGCTTCGATCATCATGGCGCCGCCCTGGCCGCCGCCGACGCACTGGCTGGCGATGCCGCGCTTCTTGCCGAGCCGCTTCAGGCTGTTCATCAGGTGCAGCACGATGCGGTTGCCGCTGGCGCCGACCGGATGGCCAAGGCCAATCGCGCCGCCATCGACGTTCAGCCGTTCGCGCGGGATTTTGCCAAGCGGGCCGTCATGGTGCAGCACCTCGCGGCAAAACTTGTCGTCGTTGAGCGCGGCGACGCAGCCCAGCACCTGCGCGGCGAAGGCTTCGTTGAGTTCCCACAGGTCGATGTCGGCAAGCGCCACGTTCTGCCGCTTGAGGATTTCCGCCGAACACAGGGCAGGGCCAAGCCCCATCACGGACGGGTCGAGCGCCGACCACTGGCTATCGACGATGCGCGCCTTCGGGGTCAGGCCGTGTTTCTGCACGGCGTCTTCTGAGGCGACGATGACCCAGGATGCGCCGTCGGTGATCTGCGAGGAATTGCCCGGCGTCACCTTGCCCCAAGGGCGCTCGAACGCCGGCTTGAGCTTGGCGAGCTGGTCGGCGGTCGAGTCCGGCCGCACGCCGTCGTCGAATTCGTAGACCTTGCCATTGCGCGCAAACATCGGTTCGAGTTCGCCGTCGAACACCTTGTCGGCCTGCGCCCTGGCGAGGCGGTTCTGGCTCTCGGCGGCGAATTCGTCGGCGTCGCGGCGGCTGATGCCGAACACATGGGCGACGATCTCGGCGGTCTGTCCCATGTTGAGTTCGACGACGGGGTCGGTAAGGCCGCGCTCAAGTCCGATGACCGGCTTGAAGAACATCGACGGCCGCAGTGTCGCAAACGTAGCGAGGCGCTGCATGAACGTGCGCGCCATGAACATCGCGCCGAAGAACTGCACGGCCTGGCGGTTGTAGACGAGCGGCGCGTGCGACAGCGCTTCCGCGCCGCCGGCAAGGATCAGGTCCGAGCGGCCTTCCTTGATATATTGGTACGCCGTGTCGATGGACTGCATGCCGGAGCCGCAGTTGATCTGCACGGTGAAGGCCGTCATCGCCTCGCCCATGCCGAGCCGCAGCGCGGCGATGCGCGCGGGGTTCATTTCATCGGCGATGACATTGACGCAGCCGAGGATGACCTGATCGAACGCATCCGGCGAAAACGGCTGGCGCAGCAGCAGCGGCCGCCCGCACTGGACCGCCAGATCGACCGGCGTGAAGGGGCCGATGCCTTTTGCCTTGAGGAACGGCGTGCGGCTGCCGTCGATGAGATAGACCGGACGGTCTACTCCGCCGCGTGATGAACTGGCGATGGCACGTCTCCCCGTTTTTCGTTCGGCTGGTGTTGTTCGCCATGGGTCAGTTCGTCCGGCGAGAAATCATCGACGTTGACGACATCGGCGACGGCCTTGGCGAGCGCTTCGAGTTGCGTCGCTTCTCTCTCGTTGATGACGCCGCTCTCGCGCGCCTTCTTGATGTCGGTGATGCGCGCCTTGCGCATCCGGTCGCGCAGCGGCTGCGCCGCGACCACGAGCTTGAACGCACGGTTGAGCCGCGCCACGCCGCTATCGTCGGTTGGCTGATAAAGCCCGGTGGTGACGCGGTCGCGGGTCGCCGACGGCTCCATCAGGATATTGGCGCAGGCGCGGGTCAGCGCATCCTGCGGTCCGCGATGGCGGGGTCCGAGCGGCAGGATCATGAACCGCATGAGCCACGCCACCGGACGCACCGGGAAGTTGGCGAGGATCTCGTCGAACCGCTGCGCCATGGTGGCGAATCCGGCTTCCATGCTCCACTCGACCAGCGGCAGGTCCGCCATCTGGCGGCCTTCGTCGTTCCAGCGTTTGAGCACGGCAGACAACAGATAGAGTTCGGAGAGAATGTCGCCGAAGCGCGCGGAAATCATTTCCTTGCGCTTGAGGTCGCCGCCGAGCGTCAGCAGCGCGAAATCGACGCACAGCGCGAAGGCCGAGGAATAGCGGCCAAGCTGCCGGTAATAAGGCGTGGTCGGGCCGGCATCCGGCGCGGGTGCGAGGACGCCGCCGCTCCAGGCGCGGCCCCAGGCGCGGAACGCGTTGGTGACGCTGTGGCCGACATGGCCCCAGAACGACTTGTCGAAAGCGTCGAGGTCGTTCGCCTCCAGCGCCAGCATTTCCTTCAGCACCCATGGGTGACTGCGGATCGAGCCCTGACCGAACTGGATCAGCGCGCGGGTGACGATATTGGCGCCTTCGACGGTGATGCCGATGGGCACCGCGCGATAGAGCGCGCCCATGTAGTTTTGCGGGCCTTCGATGACGGCCTTGCCGCCGTGGACGTCCATGGCGTCGTTGACGCTGACGCGAAGCCGGTCGGTGGCCTGGCCCTTCATGATGGCGGTGACGACGGCGGGATGATGCCCGGCGTCGATGCTCGCCGTCGTCATGCGGCGCGCGCCGTCGAGCAGGTAGGCGGTCGCGGCCATGCGGCCGAGGCGTTCCTGGATCGCCTCGAACTTGCCGATGGGAAGATGGAATTGCTCGCGGATGCGCGAGTATGCGCCGGTGGTGTGCGCGCAGTACGCGGCTCCCGCTGCCGACAGCGACGGCAGCGAAATGCCGCGGCCCGCTGCGAGCGCGCTCATCAGCATCTTCCAGCCTTTGCCGGCCTGCGGTGCGCCGCCGATGATGTGATCGACCGGGATAAAGACGTTGTCGCCCCAGTTCGGGCCGTTCTGGAACACATGCAGGCCGGGCAGGTGGCGGCGGCCAATCGAAACGCCCGGCAAATTTGTCGGCACCAGCGCGACGGTGATGCCAGGATTTTCTTCGCTGCCGAGCAGGCGGTCAGGATCGGTGAGCTTGAACGCGAGGCCCAGCACCGTCGCGACGGGACCGAGCGTGATGTAGCGCTTGTGCCAGTTGAGCCTTATGCCAAGAACTTCCTTGCCCTCGAACATGCCTTTGCAGACGACGCCGCTGTCGATCATCGACGCGGCATCGGAACCGGCTTCCGGTGAGGTTAGTCCGAAGCAGGGAATTTCAATGCCGGCTGCAAGGCGCGGCAGCCAGTAATTGCGCTGCTCGTCGGTGCCGAACATCATCAGCAGTTCGCCGGGTCCAAGCGAATTCGGCACCATGGCGGTGACGGCGGCGGTGACGGAGCGCGTCGAGAGTTTGCGCACGACTTCCGAATGCGCGGTCGCGGAGAAGCCGAGCCCGCCGTACTGCTTCGGGATAATCATGGCGAAGAAGCGCTTGGCCTTGAGGAAGTCCCAGGCTTCCTTGGGCAGATCACGGTGTTCCCAGGTGATCTTCCATTCGTCGAGCATGGCGCAGAGTTCCTCGACCGGCCCGTCGAGGAAGGCTTGTTCTTCCGTGGTCAGTTTGGCCGGCGCGAACGCCAGCAGCTTGGCCCAGTCAGGATTGCCGGTGAACAGGTCGGCGTCCCACCACACGTTGCCGGCCTCGATGGCCTCGCGCTCGGTGGAGGACAGGCTGGGCAGCACTTTCCTGGCCCAGCCGAAGATGTAACGCGTGAGGTAGTCCCGACGAAAATCAGCCATTGCACACCTGCCAATGCCGCAGTGGGAACGGGCCAATGAACCTGAAGTTCCGGGCCACTCTGCGGGAGCGGCCGACTCAATCGTGCACGCAGGGATTCTCGCACGGAAAACGTGATGAAATTGTCAAAATGTGGCTTTTGGCTGCTCAAACGGCCGTGAACAGGCCGGACCGGGCGGGTAACCGGCAGCGTCAGCCTTCGGCCGGGACCGGGCGGGGTTTGCCGTCCTCGCCGATGGCGACATAGGTGAAGATGCCGTCGGTGACGGCAATCGGCGCGTCGCCCATGCCGCCCCGGCTGCGGCGGACCCAGCTTTCGATCCGTACCGTGATCGAGGTGTGCCCAACCTTCATGACCTCGGCGTAGCAGGTCACTTCGTCGCCGATGAAGACCGGCCGGCGGAAGCTCATGCCCGTCACGGCGACGGTGGCGACCCGGCTCTGGGCGCGGCGGATCGCCACGGAAGAGCCGGCCAGATCCATCTGGGACAGCAGCCAGCCGCCGAAAATGTCGCCATTGGCGTTGGAATCCGCCGGCATGGCGATGGCGCGCAGCGCCGGTTCGAGCGGCGGCGGTGCGGACGGCGGGGCGGGATTTTCAGGTTCGGGCATCGGGAACTCGGTGTTGCAGCGCCGACTCAGGTCACGGCTGAAGTTATCGTATCCCTGCAACAATGGGGTGTCGCCATGCGCTCCGGTAACCCCTGACTGGTGCCAACACCCGCGCAAACCGGCTAACGTGTGCGCCGCGCCGCACACCAGAGCGGATCGCCAATGAATATCCGGGTGGAAGCAAGGGGCAGCTTTAACATGAGTGATCTGAGGGTTGGCTTCATCGGCCTGGGCAATATGGGCTGGCCGATGGCCAAGAATATCCTGAAGGCCGGCAACAATGTCCTGCAGGCCGACCACAAGCTGCACGTCTTCGACCTCGACAAGAAGCGGCTGGCGAAATTCACCAAGGAAGAACCCAATTCGCTGGGCACCGCCGAAGCCTGCGCGGTCGCGAAAGCCTCGAATGTCATTGTCACCATGCTGCCGACCGGGCCGATTGTCCGCGCCGTGGTGCTGGAGATGCTGGAGAACGGCGCGCTGGCGCAGGGCACCATCATTATCGACATGAGTTCGTCGGAGCCGACTGGCACGCGCGAACTCGCCGACGTCCTTGCCGGACATGGCGTGACGCTGCTGGATGCGCCGGTGTCGGGTGGCATTCCGGGCGCGCAGGCCGGTACGTTGACGCTGATGATCGGCGGCAACGACGACAAGGCCGTCGAGCGCGTGACGCCGGTGCTGCAGACCATGGGCGGCAAGCTGTTCCGCACCGGCACTTCCGGCTCGGGCGACGTGATGAAGGCGCTCAACAATTATCTCGCGGCGGCGAATTTTCGCGCGGTGTCGGAAGCCATGTGCATCGGCGAGAAATTCGGCCTCGATCCGGCGCTGATCCTCGACATCGTTAACGTGTCGAGCGGTCGGAGCCTCGCCACCGAAGGCATTTTCAAGACGCAGGTCATCACCGGCAAGTATGCCGCGGGCTTTGCGCTCGGCCTGATGGCGAAGGACGTCAAGATCGCGTCGGACCTCGCTGCCGAACTCGGCGTCATGACGCCGACCTGCGCGGTGACATTCAATGCGTTTGCCAATGCGCGCGAGGCCATGGGCTACGGCGCCGACTTCACGGCGGCGCACAAGCACTGGGCCAAAGACATTGTGAAGGACGTTGTGAAGGACGTTGTGAAGGATTTGGCGTGATGAAACGCTTTCTGACGGGGTTTTCTCTCGCGGCGGCGCTATGCGCGCTCGGCGGCGTGGCTACGCTCCCGGCGTTTGCGCAAGGCGACAATTTTCCGTCGCGGCCGATCCGCCTCATTACGCTGACGACGGCGGGCGGCTCGCTTGATCTCGCCGCGCGCACGATTTCGCGCTATTTGCCGGACGCGTTCGGCCAGCAGGTCTATGTCGAGAACAAGGTTGGCGCGGGTGGCAACATCGGCGCCGACGCGGTCGCGAAGGCGCCGCCCGATGGCTACACCATCGGCATGGTGACGATCTCGACCCATGGCATCAACCCGACGCTGTATGGCGCCAAGATGCCGTTCGACGCGGTGAAGGATTTTGCGCCGATCACGCAGGCCGCCAATATCAACAACGTCGTCGTGCTGCATCCATCGATCCCGGCAAAGAACATCCAGGAACTGATCGCCTACCTGAAAGCCAATCCCGACAAGATTTCGTTCGGCTCGGCCGGTACCGGCACGTCGCAACATCTCGCCGGCGAGATGTTCAAGATGATGTCCGGCACCAAGATGATCCATGTGCCGTACAAGGGCGCGGCGCAGGCCATTCCCGATCTGTTGTCCGGCGTGATCCAGCTGATGTTCGTCAGCGCGCCCGACGTGGTCTCGCATATCAAGAGCGGTTCGCTGCGGGCACTTGCAGTTACGTCCAGGGATCGTTCGCCGGCGTTTCCCGACCTTGCAACCATGGCGGAGCAGGGGCTCAAGGATTTCGACGTGGTGACGTGGTTCGGCGTGGTTGCGCCCGCCGGTACGCCGCCTGCCATCGTCGAGCGCTACAACACGGCGATCCACAAGGTCCTGTCGATGCCGGACGTGAAGGGCAGGCTCGCCGATGTCGGCGTCGATACGGTGACGAATACTTCGCCGGCGCAGTTTGGCGATTTCATCAGGAAGGAAATCGCCAAGTGGCAATCCATCGTCAAGGAAAGCGGCGCGAAGCTGGAATAGGCCGTGCCGATGGGTTTATGCTGCCGGTAACGAATTTAATCCGAGGGAGTTTTCCATGCTGAAGATCCGCCATATCGCGCTCGCCAGCGACCATCCCGGCAAGGCCGCGGAATTCTACAAGACCGCGTTCGGCTTCACCGAGATCAAGCGCTTCGGTCTCGATCCGAACAACCCGGATCATGCGCCGCGTCCGTCCGGCGTGTTTCTCACCGACGGCGTTCTGAACATCGCGATCCTGAAATTCGCCAACGACCAGCTCGGCAAGGGTATCGACTTCACCGGCATCCATCATTTCGGTGTGGTGGTCGATGACGTCGAGGAGTGGACCAAGAAACTCGAAGCCATGGGCGCGCCGTGCCTGCACGAGGCGATGCCCGCGGGCGCGCACGCCGAATACAAGTTCAAGGGTCCGGACGGCGTGGTGTTCGATATCACCGTGGACGAATGGGCCGGCAGCCAGCCGGTGCCCGCCGAGGACCGCGTGGTGAAGGTCAGCGAAGCCGCGGAGTAGGGCGCGGCCGGATACTCCATCCACCCGATTCTCCGGCACTTTTTGCCCTGAGAATCGCCGGGGCTGCCCGATCCGTTACCGAGAGGTGAATCCCGGCCGTCCACAGGCAAAAACATACTTTGGGACTCTGCGCCGCGACCCGTTCACCCTTTGATGGCTGATTCTTGGGAGTTCGCGATGAGCACGACAGCACTGGTGCTGTGTTTGACGACGGCCACCCTGGCCAATGTGGTGTGCCTGTTCGGCTATATTTGAAGGACAAACGGCGCGCGCATGCGCGCCTATAAAAAACGCAAGATCAGCAGGGAAGCAGTTTGATGAATAACCGTATCGAGGAAATCGCCAAGGAAAACCTTACGCCGCAACAGGCGGAGGTTTTCAACAATATCTTGGCGCGGCGCGGGCGGTTGCTTGGGCCTTACAAGATCTGGATTCATTCGCCGCGGCTCGCCGAAGGCATGGAAACCGTCGGCACGTTCCTGAACAAGCAGGGTTCGTTGTCCGAGAAGGAAGTCGAGATTGGCGTCCTCCTCATCGCGGACCATTGGGACGCCGATTACGTGCGGCAGGCCCACATTACGCTTGGTCGTGCGGCCGGACTGAAGGACCGCGAGATTGGCGACATTCTTGCCGGCAAGGATCCGAAGTTCGCCGACCCGCACGAGAACGGGGTCTATCAGTTCGCCAGATCGCTCGCCGGCGGCGGCAAGATGACGGACGAGGAATTCAGCGCGGTCGAGAAGGTCCTGGGCCGCGAAGGCGTTGCCGAAGTGCTGGTGCTGCTGGGCTACTACACCTCGGTCGCGCTCGGTATGAAAGTGCACCAGGTTCCGGTGGGAACGCCCGATCCGCTGAAGCTTTAGGCCTTTCAAGCACTGCTGCTGATAAGTGGGCAATTGCCCCGCAGACGCCAATGCCGCGTCCGGCGGTATCTGTGGCTGCTTCCCTCCGCTGTCCAGAACGATTATCATTCATAACAATGCAGCGCGAAAATGCGCGCGACGATGCAAGAATGATGATTGGGAAACGCGGAGAAAAACATGTCCACGTTCGTCAACAATGCCTGGTACGTCGCCGGCTGGGACCGTGAAGTCACCGAGACGCCGCGCGCCCGCATGTTCCTCAATCAGCCGGTGGTGCTGTTCCGCACGCCGGACGGCAAGCCGGTCGCGCTCGAGGACCGCTGCTGCCACCGCCATTACCCGCTCTCCAAGGGCAAGTGCGTCGGCGACACCATCCAGTGCGGCTATCACGGCCTGCGCTTCGATGCCGACGGCAAGTGTGTTGAAATTCCCGGCCAGGACATGATCCCGAAGAACGCCAGGGTGCGTTCGTATCCGACCGTGGAGAAATACGGCTGGGTGTGGATCTGGATGGGCGATCCGGCGCTCGCCGACCTGTCGCTCATTCCGAACTGGTGGTGGTGCGAGCACAAGGACTGGGCCTTCATCAAGCCGGACCTTCTCTACATCAACTGCAACTACGAACTCGTCACCGATAACCTGCTCGACGTGACGCATCTCGCCTATGTGCACCTGACGTCCATCGGCACCTCGGCGATCACGGATTTTCCGATCAACACATCCCGCGACGGCGACAAGGTGCGGATGACACGCTGGGTCATCGACCGTCCCGCGCCGCCGATGTACCAGAAGTTCGGCCAGTTCCCCGGCAACGCCGACCGCTGCCAGATGGTGGAATTTGTGCCGCCGGCATTCTGCGTCAACTTTGCGCAGGTCGCCGATACCGGCACGGGCGCGCCGGAAGGCCAGTCCGGCACGCGCCGCATCGAGATCATGGCGCTCTCGGCGCCGACGCCGGAGACCGAAACCTCGACGCATTACTTCTTCGGCTTCGTGCGCAACTTCGGCATTCACGATGACGAGCTTCACAAGATGGTCCAGACGAACTTTACCAACGTGTTCAAGGAAGACGTCGATGTGCTGAATTCGCAGCAGCAGCGCATGACGCAGATGCCGAACGCGCCGGAAATCGACATCAAGGTCGATGGCCCGCCGAACCTCGCGCGTCTCGTCGTGAAGCGCATGAAGGCCGCGGAAGCCCAGACCAAGGCGCCGATTGAAAGCGCCGCGGAGTAGCTGCGTAGTAAATGTCGTTCCGCATTCACTGGCCTCATCCTGAGGAGCGCCGTCAGGCGCGTCTCGAAGGATGGGCTAAAAAGCCGGTGGCCGCCAACCCGATGTCGGGTTTACCCGACATCGGAGTCCAGGATTTCAAGTCGGCATCGCCGACTTGATTGCTTCGAGACGCGGCTTCGCCGCTCCTCAGGATGAGGCGGAGCGGGCTGCCGCGCATGCAACCTGGAATATTCAGCCGCCTCACGGGTTGTTGTAACGCGGCCGTCGCGTGCGTCTGGCATAAGCATGTCAGCGACAACACACCGGGAGGAATGGATGCTTCGGATTACATCAGCAGCATTGGGATTTGCAGCGGCGATGTTTGCTGGTGCGGCGCTGGCGCAGCAGCCCATCGACTGGGACAAGATCGAGATCAAGACCATCGATCTCGGCAACAAGACCTACATGCTGACCGGGCAGGGCGGCAACATCACGGTCGCGGTTGGCTCCGACGCCATCATCATGGTCGATGGCCAGTTCGCGCCGTTGCATCCCAAGATCAAGGCGGCGATTGCGGCGATCTCGCCGCTGCCGATCAAGTACCTCATCAACACGCACTATCACGGCGACCATGTCGGCGGTAACGGCCCGTTCCAGGCCGACGGCGTGATCGTGGTGGCGCAGGACAATATCCGCGTGCGCCTCGCGGCCGGCACGACCAATGGCATCACGGGTGCGAAGGCGCCGCCGGTTGCGCCGGGCGCGCTGCCGAAGGAAACCTACGTCGGCGGTTCGCGCAATGTGGAAGCCGGCGGCCGTGTCGCGAAGCTCACCCACGTCACCAACGCGCATACCGATGGCGATACCTGGGTCTATTTCGCCGACGCCAATGTGCTGGCGACCGGCGACACGTTCAACAACCTGAAAAAGTATCAGGCGATCGACTTCGCCAACGGCGGCGACGTGCGCGGCATGATCGCGGCCAACGAGGCCTATCTCAAGGTCGCCAATGACAATACCAGGATCGTGCCCGGCCACGGCGGACTGGCGACCAAGGCGGACGTTGCCGTGTTTCACAACATGCTGGTGACGGCGCGCGACCGCATCGAAAAGCTTTTCAATGAGGGCAAGAGCGAGGAAGAGGTCATCGCCATGAAGCCGCTCGCCGACCTCGACGCAACGTGGTCCAACAATGAGGAACACGCGCGCAATTACACCAAGATGATCTACAACTCGTTCAGGCGGTCGTAGTAGGCGGTTGAGCTGCCTAACCGACACTCGTCATGGCCGGGCTTGTCCCGGCCATCTCGCTTAGGAGAGCGCGGTGCATCCCTTGTCGGGATCGCCGGGACAAGCCCGGCGATGCCGAGGCGTGAGTGGTACGCCAATCGAACAATCGTGTAGCCGTGAAGTAAGGTCTTTAAATCTTCGGCGCCGGCTTGTCCGGCGTTGCGACGGGGGGGCTGGCCGCATAAGGGCTCACAGGATCGGTATGATAGTGAAGTATCACGCCGCCCATCGCGAGAATTGCCACCACGGTCACTGTGACCATGATGTTGAGCCGTAACTGTTCTTTTGCGGTCAGCGGCTTGGGCTGGAATTCTTCGGTGTCGGACACGGTTCGTCTCCTGATTATTTGATTATTGCATGTGTTTGATCGAGACGCCCCGCGCCGGTTTACGCGAATGCCGGGAAAAGTCTACGGCGGAAAAATGAATGTCTGGTAAGCGGTTACGCGCTAAATGTGGGCATTTTTGCAAGCAGCGGGCCGGCAAAAAGAAAACCGCGGGCGAGGCCCGCGGTTGATGGTTTTTTGCTCGCCGTTATCGCGGGTCAGGCCGCCTTCTGGCGGTTCGCTTCAAGCCGCATGTCGACTAGCGCCACCTGGGCGTCGATGGCCGGATGGCTCAGGCCCTTCTGGCGGGCGATCAGTTGAACGAGCTTGTCGGCACGTTCGATGAACTGCGCGCCGTTGTTCAACGCGCGGGCCGCGGAAGCCGGACGCGACAGGCTTTGCGCGGCAGCGGCGTATTTCTCGAACGGCACGAGGTCGCTCGGATTGGCGCCGAGCTTTACGCAGAGATCGAACACGAAATTATAGACCGACTTCGATTCCTCGATGTTGGTGTGGACGGCTTCCTGCGCCGTGCGCATGCCGTCGCGGGTGATGCAGCGGTAATTGCCGGCGAGCAGCATCGACCACTTGGCGAGCGGCACGAACAGCGAGTCGTGCACACGCAGCTTCACCGGCAGTTCGACTTTCGTGCCGTCGCCCGGATCGAAGCGCACGGCGTCGATGTCCTGCTCCAGCTGGCGCAGGATGACGTTGCCCTTTTCGTTGTCGAACTTGGCAACCTTGAAGTTGGTCGGCAGCGTGACTTGCAGCACGTTGACCTTCTCGTCCGGCGGGCGGATCGCCTGCGGATCGGGGCTACACAGTGTCAGGCAGGCCGGATCGAAATTGTTCCAGACCGTCGGGTCGGTGTAGGCGGGCTTGAGTGCTTCGTAGTCGAGGCCGGGGATGCGCTTCACGTAGGGCAGGGGCGGCATGTTCATGATCGACATGCAGGGCACCTTGGACTTCGCGACCGCATCGAGCAGTTCGCGCACGCCCGGCGAGCGGTACTGCGGTTCCTGCATCGCCAGGCCGACGAGATCGTAATCCGCCGGGTTGACGCCCTGGGCGCCGCCGGCAGTTACCTTGCCGGGCAGCTTGGTGGAGTCGAGCAACACCGGATCCTTGCGGCCCTTGACCGGTAGGCGGACGCGAAAGCCCTCGGCGTTGATGAGATCGGCTTCGGCGGGGAGGCAGATGTGATGAATCTTGTGGCCGCCAAACAGCATTTTGGAAGCCAGCAGCGAGCCATAGGCCGCGCCCAGAATCAGGATGTTATATTGTTCAGGCATGTGTCGCTCCACTCCCTGGGGGAATTGAAAAAGACCTGTTTTTTCCGCTGGTTGGCCCGTCTTCGCAGGCTGCCCCCAATGGGTTGTGCGGATGCTATTGCGCGCTTCGGGTCGATGCAATGGGCATCGTGCCGCTGAAAAGCAGGGCCGGCGGGATCGCTGCCCGCTTTTTGCGCGGGGAACCGATCGGTAGCGAAAGTGTTACAGGACCTGAACGCTAACGGTCGATTAAGCCCGCATTCCCCGGATGACGCTCTGATTTTCGCAACGCTCACGCCGATTCAGATATAGGTATCAGCACCTTATCCTGGATCGAGCGAGGCGATCATGGCGCACCCAGCGGGTGACACGGGATCGGACGCTGCTCGGCTCAATTT
>CANJBX010000027.1 GCA_947472885.1 Hyphomicrobiaceae bacterium | reverse complement strand
TCGCCGGAGGAATCAGCGGCTCGATCAGCGCCCATTCCTCGTTCGTCACGTCGCTGGGATAGCGAAGTTTGCTTCGGTCATAGCGCCCGCGATTTTCCTTCGTCCACATCGGCGATCTCCAAAAGAATCGGACCGCCTCCCTTGAATCGTAAACGATTCAAGAGATTCAAGTTTTCTCCGGACAGGCTCTAAGCAGGCACCACAGGGTTAAGCAAACGCACGCAGTTCGCGTGCGTTTTGCTATCACTTCACTTCGAATTGAGTGGCTGGTGATCGGCCTGACCTCTATGGAAAATGAGGAAATCCGGCTGGGGTTGGTACGGAGATCGCAACCATGAGTGACCGAACGAAAAGTACCCGGCTCGCTCTCGCCAGCGTGGTTGCCTCGGCAATGCTGGCGCTGCCGCTGGCCGCCAGCGCCGCCGAACCCCGCGCCGTCATCGAACTCTTCACCAGCCAGGGCTGCGACTCCTGTCCGCCCGCGGACAAGCTCGTTGGCGAACTCGCCAAGGATCCCACGCTCATCACGCTGAGCCTTGCGGTCGATTACTGGGACTACATCGGCTGGAAGGACACACTCGCGCTGCCGGGCCATGGCCCGCGTCAGCGCGCCTACTCGCGCGCGCGCGGCGACCGCAACGTGTTCACACCGCAGGTCGTCGTCAACGGCGCCACGCAGGCGCGCGGCAGCGACAGGAATGACATCGACCGTGCCATCGCACAGAGCCAGAACCAGTCGTCCGTGCTGATGGTCCCGGTGTCACTTGCGCTCGTCGAAGGCAAGCTTACGGCAAAGGTGCCGGCCGGAAAAACCGGCAACGAACGCGCCGAAGTATGGCTGTGCCCAATCATGAAAACCGTGCCAGTCGAAATCACGCGCGGCGCAAACAAGGGCCACACGTTCACCTATCACAACGTGGTGCGGCGCTGGATCAAGATCGGCGACTGGAACGGCACGGCGCAGACGTGGACCGTGCCGGTGAAGGACTTCCAGACCGGCGGCGTCGATCACGTCGCGGTGCTGGTGCAATCCGGTTCGCTCGGCGCGCCGGGCCCGATGCTCGCTGCCGCGATGCTACCGCTGAAGTAATCGCCAGAAAATTTCCCGTCCCAACGCACAGACAAAAAAAGGCCGGCTGAAAAGCCGGCCTTAGTTTATTGGGGGATTGAACCTAACGCGCCTCAGGGGATCCGGTCCGACAAGCCCCGGGGGGCTGGGGGGCTGAGGATCCGAAGCTCGTGCTTGGACCGGACCCTGAGGCAACACGATCTACATCGCAATTCAGATTGACCGCCGCTTGTCCGAAATAGGGCCTTATTATGATGGGTCTAACGAACGCGTGACCGCGCGCAGCAAAACTGTCGCAGGGCCTCTTGCTGGGAAAGAAAATCAGCGCGATCATAGTGTTGCGCTGATTTTGGTTTTGCCGCGTTGCCGCGCACAACGCCGTTAGGGAGACGCCGCATGACCTTCGGGCCCGGCGATACCGACCCAAGCCTGTTTGCAGGCGCGCCGGAACGGCCCGGCAGCGCCCCTTCCCGCGTTACCTTCGACCGTCACGAACTCAATCGCATCCTGAACCTGTATGGCCGCATGGTCGCCGCCGGCGAATGGCGCGATTACGGCATCGACTTTTTGAAAGACCGCGCAGTGTTCTCGATCTTCCGGCGCGCGTCGGAGGTTCCCATTTACCGCATCGAGAAAGACCCGCGCCTCGCGCGCAAGCAAGGCGCCTACAGCGTCATTACAGCGACCGGCCTCATCATGCGGCGCGGTCCCGAACTCGACCGCGTGCTGCGCGTGTTCGACAGCATGATGCTCAAGCTGGTGCGCAACTAGGCGCGCGGCGCTAACTCAATAAACCAAAAACAAAACGCCCCGGCTTTTGGCCGGGGCGCTGTATAGCTTGAAGACTGTTGCGTTTAGCGGCGGTCGCCGAGCAGGCGCAGCAGCATCATGAACAGGTTGATGAAGTCCAGGTAGAGCGTCAGCGCGCCCATCACGGCCTTGCGGCCGCCCACTTCGGCATCATCCGAACCGTCGTACATCTCCTTGATGTTCTGGGTATCGTAGGCGGTGAGGCCCGCGAAGATCAGAACGCCGACAGCCGAGATGACGAAGCTCATCCCGCTGCTCTGCAGGAAGATGTTGACGATCGACGCGATGACCAGGCCGAACAGGCCCATGATCAGGAACGAGCCCATCCCGGAGAGGCTACGCTGGGTGGTGTAGCCATAGAGGCTCAACGCACCGAACGACGCCGCCGAGATGAAGAACACGCGGGTGACCGACGTATGCGTGTAGACCATGAAGATCGTCGCCAGCGAGAGGCCGACGAGACCCGCGTAGACAAAGAACAGCAGACGCGCCGTGCCGGCTTGCAGCTTCTGGATCCTGAAGCTCAGGAAGAACACAAGGCCGAGCGGGGCAAGCATGACAACCCACATCATCGGGCCGCCGAACAGCGTCTGACCGAACGAGGTCAGGCCGGTGATGTTGCCAGCAGGACCCTGCACGACGGCGGCATTGAACGTCATCCACGCCACCACGCCGGTGAGCGCAACGCCAATCGCCATGTAGTTGTAGACGCGGATCATGTACGCGCGCAGGCCTGCGTCGATCGCGGCCGCGCTGTCTGTACCGAAGCCTCGAACCGCGGGATTCCGGTTGAAGTCCGACATTTAATCTTCCTCTCTGCGCCGGAGTGTTTACCGGCCGAACGGCGTCGCGGTCTGAAAGCCGCGCCCGCCAGATGGGGAGAATCTAGTACCTCTTGCCCTCCAGCGGAAGATGGGGACAAGCCGCTGTTTCGACAATAGAATCCGGGTTAATTTTCGTTAAGACAAAACGCCGCGCCAGAAATTACAAATTTCGCAGCACTTGCGCGGGCTTACGGCCTAATGCCGAAAAAGTACCAATCAGCCCAAGACCTACCGTAACAACCAATGCGCCAAATGCCGCAGCCGCGGCTGGCCCCACCTGCCATGTGTAGGTGAAGTGCATGACGTCCGTCACCACCCGCCAGGCCGCCAGCGAACCGACCGCGACGCCGAAAATCGCCGTCACCAACCCGAGCAGGAAATACTCCAGCGCGTAGGCGGCGATGAGCTGGCGGCGGGTCGCGCCCAGCGTCTTCAGGATAACCGAGTCATAAACCCTGTGCTGATGGCCGGCCGCGAGCGCGCCGCCCAGCACCAGCGCCGCAGCGATCAACGTAAACATGCTGGCGCCGCGCACGGCGACCGTGAGATTGCCGACCAGCGCACCAAACGCGCTGATGGCGTCCTTCACCCGCACAGTCGTGATCGCCGGAAACGCATCTGAGACGCCCTTGAGCATAGCGTTCTCTTCCGCCTGCGTGCCGCCGTCCTTGTAGGACAGCGTGGCGAGGTGCGTCACCGGCGCGCCGCGAAATGCGCTCGGCGAAAAGATCATCACGAAGTTGATGCCAAGCGATTGCCAGTCAAGACGCCGCAGGTTGCCGATGCGCGCCGTGATGTTGCGGCCAAGCACATTGACGACAACCTCATCGCTAACCTTGAGGCCAAGACCGTCGGCGATTTTTTTCTCGAACGAGACGAGCGGTGGGCCGTCGTAATCCGGCTTCCACCATTCGCCTTCGATCACGCGCGAGGCCTGCGGCGGCTCGGTCATGTAGGTCAGGCCACGGTCGCTTTGCAGCACCCAGGCGATTTCAGGATTAGGCTTGAGCTTGTCGGCATCGACTCCGGCGGCGCTGATGATGCGGCCACGCAGCATCGGCACGCGCTCCAGCGTTGCGTCCGGCGCGCGTTGGTGCACGAAGGCATCGAAGCGCACCGTCTCGCTGCCGGGAATGTCGATGAAATAGAACGACGGCGCTTTGGCCGGCAAGGCGGCGGTGAATTGCTGGCGCAGGTTGCCGTCGATTTCCATAACGTTGACGAGCAACGCGATGCCAAGCCCGAGCGAGAGAACGACCGTCGGCGTCAGTGCGCCGGGCCGGTGGATATTGGCGATGGCAAGCCGCACGATGGTCGAACGTACGCGCGGCATCCGGCGCGCCGCCGCCATCAGCAGGCTGGCAATCCCGCGCAGCATAACGAACACAACGAATGCCGCAGCAATGAAGATCAGCGCGATCTTGCGGTCGTAGGCGGCAGCGACGGCGAACACGACCAGCAGCAGGGCGGCAGCAGCCGTCGCCACGATGTAACGCGTGCGCGGCAATCCGGCCTGCGGCGCGACTTCGCCGCGAAACAGCACGGAGACGGGCACATCATGGGCGCGGCCGAGCGGCCACAGCGCAAACGCCAGGGCGATCAGGATGCCGTAACCAAACGCCAGCGCGAGTTGCGGCCACTGGATCTGCGCCACGAACGGCAGCGGAATGATCTGGCCGAACGCAGCCTTCACGATGAACGGCAGCGACGCGCCGATCACCAGCCCGATCACAATGCCGATCAAAGCGAGTACCATCACCTGCATCATGTAGATCGCGAATACGCCCGAACCCGAGGCGCCCAACGATTTCATCGTCGCGATCACATCGCGCTGGCGGTCGAGAAAATACTTGGTCGAGTTGGCAATGCCGACGCCACCGACCAGCAAGGCCGCAAGCCCCACCAGTGTGAGGTATTGCGTGAATTGCTCGATGGAACGTTCCAGCTGCGGCGACACGTTGAAGCGGCTGCGCACTTCCCATCCAGCGTTCGGCAGTTCGGCGCGCGAAGCATCAATCGTTTCACGCACTGCGCTTTCCATGTTGCTCGCAGGCGGCAGTTTCACCCGGTAGAGCCAGCGCACGAGGCTGCCGGGCTGGATCAATCCGGTCGCCCGCAACGCTTCCTGGCTCACCAGCAGGCGCGGGCCAAACGCCACGCCGGTGGCGAGACTGTCCGGCTCGCCTTTGAGTTCCGCGCGCACTTCGAATGCCGCGTCGCCAATCGTGATCTTGCCGCCGGGTTTGAGATCGAGCCGCGACAGCAACGTGGAATCCGCGATGACGCCGAACGCATCGCCGCGTTTCTCAAGCATCGTCTGGAAATCGCCGGCAGGTTCGGTCTTCACCGCGCCGTAGAGCGGATAGAACTCATCAACGGCCTTGAGTTCGACCAGCGTCGAATTGCCGTCGCTGCGCGCCATGGTGCGCAACATCGCGGCGCTGCTGCTCTCGCCCCGGCTGGCAATGAAGCCGCGCTCGATCTCATTGGCCGGCCGCTGCGTCAGGATGAACGATACGTCGCCGCCAAGGATGATACTTGAATCGCGCGCCATACCTTCGGTGAGCCCGCGCGAGAACGAACCGACGGCGGCAATCGCCATCACGCCCACAGCGATGCAGGCAATGAAGACATGAAAGCCGCGCAACTCGCGCCGCGCCAGCCGCGCAGCGAGTTTCACATAGGGCACTTTGCGCTCAGGAATCGCTGCGGCGATGCTCATGCTGAAACCGTCTGGTCGATGCGCCCGGAACGCAGGCGGACCACGCGGTCGCAACGCGCGGCGAGCGAATTGTCGTGCGTGACCAGCACCAGGGTCATGCCGCGCTCGATATGACCCGCAAACAGCAGGTCAATGATTTGTTTTCCGGTCGCTTCGTCGAGATTGCCGGTCGGCTCGTCGGCCACGAGAATGGATGGCTGCGGCGCCAGCGCCCGCGCCAGCGCGACACGCTGCTGCTCGCCGCCGGACAGTTCAGCCGGGTAATGTGTCAGCCGGTCGCCGAGCGACACCGCGACCAGTTCGCGTTCCGCGCGCTCGAATGCGTCCGGCACACCGGCGAGTTCCAGCGGCACCGCGACGTTTTCCAGCGCCGTCATGGTCGGGATGAGATGGAACGACTGGAACACGATGCCAACGTTGCGGCCGCGGAACTGCGCCAGCTGGTCTTCGCTCAGGTTCCCGATATTGGTGCCCGCGACCATCACCTGGCCGGCGTCGGCGCGCTCAAGACCCGCCATCACCATCAGTAACGTGGATTTGCCCGAACCCGATGGACCAATCAGGCCGACGGTCTCCCCGGCGGCTATATTGAGGTCTATATCCTTGAGGATGTGAACCCGCGCAACGCCGCGGCCAAGTGCCAGATTTACCCCCGAAAGCGCGATTGCCGGCGCACGCGCACGAAGGGCCGCAGAGGTATCGTCCATGCTGTTTCTTACTCGTTCAATCAATTGGCTTAACCGGCAAAACGCCTTCCGGTCATATGAGGGTTCCGCCGGAAAGGTCCAGCGTTCTTATCGCCGCGCGGCGGTCACTTTCGCTTGCGCAAGCGCCACCGGCATGGCGCGCGCCGGCCTTGTTTTCGCCGCCGTTGTCGCGCTGGCGGCGCCGCTCGCGGCGCAAGAAAACAAGTCCGAACGCCCGTTCAAGATTGTCGCACTGGGCGACTCGCTCACGGCAGGATTTGGGCTGTCTGCAGGAGATGCTTTTCCGGCGAAGCTTTCCACGGCGCTCAAGGCCAAGGGCATCGCCGTCAACATGGTCAATGCCGGCGTATCGGGAGACACTGCTTCGGGCGGCCTTGAGCGGCTCGACTGGGCAGTGCCGGACGATACTGACGCGGTAATTGTCGAACTCGGCGCCAACGATGCGTTGCGCGGGCTCAATCCGGCGGTGACGCGCAAGGCCATCGACGCCATTGTGAAGAAACTTAGCCAGCGGAAAATTCCGGTCCTGCTGTGCGGCATGCTGGCGCCGCCCAACCTCGGCAGCGACTACGGCGCCAAGTTCAATGCGATCTATCCCGACGTCGCGAAAAGCTACGACGCGCTGCTCTATCCGTTTTTTCTCACCGGCGTCGCCACCGATGCGAAACTCAACCAGCGCGACGGCCTGCATCCGACCGCCGCCGGAATCGACATCATCGTTGCAAAAATTCTGCCGTCGGTTGAAGAACTGATCGCCCGCGCCAAGGCGCAGCGCGGCTCCTGACGGACACGCGCAATGCCAAGGCTGTTCACGGCCATCGAAATTCCAGCCGGCATCGGCGATGACCTCGCCATGCTGCGCGGCGGTCTGCCGGGCTCGCGCTGGATCAGCCCGGAGAACTATCACCTGACGCTGCGCTTCATCGGCGACATCGATGACGCCGCGGCGCGCGATATCGCCTCGCTGCTCGACGGCATTTCACGCGCCGGATTCGATCTGCGGCTCGATGGGCTGACCTCGTTTGGTGGCAACAAGCCCCGCGCCATCGTGGCTTCCGCCGCCCCGACACGCGCGCTGACGGAACTGCAAGCCGAGCACGAACGCTTGTTCAGGCGCATGAGACTTGCGCCCGACAGCCGCAAGTTCACGCCGCATGTGACGCTGGCGAGGCTGCGAGATTCATCCGCCCGCGAAGTCGCGGAGTATCTGGCGGCGCAGCCTTATCGGTCCGCGCCGTTTCATGTCTCGCGTTTCGTATTGTATTCGTCGCGCGCCTCGACTGGCGGCGGACCCTACGTGATGGAAGCGGCCTACCCGTTGGCGGGCTGACGGCGGCGGAACATCCGCGTCTGCGCATCGAGCTCGGCGGTTGCGAAACCCTGGCTGTCGGCCATCACCTCGCGCATCACCGACATCGGTGTCGGGAACGGCGCTTCGACTTCGCCGACCACGCTGCCAAAATCGAACGACAGTTCGGCGTCGAATTTGCGCGCCAGTTGCTGCATGCGGCGGTTGTGCGCAAGGCAGCTCATGTGCATCTGCTTGATGCCGCGGTTGCGCGCGGCGAGCAGCGTGCGTTCCAGCAGCGCCGAACCGACGCCGTGGCTCTGCCAGTCCTTTTCAATCGAGAATGCGGCTTCCGCGTCGTCGGGTGCCCCAAGCGTGCGCAACTCGCCCGCGCCACGCATTTCGCCATCGACGAAGAAGCCGTGGATGACCACATCGAGGCCGACCGTCAGCTTGACGAAGTTTTCGATGAACGCATCCGCCACCGCGCCGCCAAATCGGTTGCGCCGGCTTTCCGGATCGAGCCGCAGCAGGTGGTCGTGGTACTTGCCGATTTCGCCGATCCACAGCTTGCGGATCGCGCCACCGTCAACGAGAGCATTGTGCATCTGCGCAGTTCCTTGCGTTGTTGCGCCAAAGGCCCTGACCGTCTCCCATCCCCCGAATCGTTGCGTTTGCAAGAATATATGCTGCGTTGCAGCAAAAATAAGACGGCTGCGGAAAACCCGGCGCATGACGGCTAACCGAAACACGCGGATCGGCCGCCTCCCGCAACGATACAAAACCATTAAGTAACTGTTTCTACTTATATTTCATGTTTGGAGAAGGTTGCCTTCCCGCAAATGCTGCGAAAACATGCAGCTTGGACCAAACGCCGCAACACGGCTATTTCATCGTTACAGATTCGCCTGCCGGCCCTGAAATCGCCCCCTCACATCGGCCCCTCATGCCCGCTTCGATGAAAGCGCTTTACGCCGCCCGCGCCGCCGCCGGCGACATCGAGGCTGACCCAGCGCAGGAAGCCGCAGTCGGCCGTCTCCACAGCCTCAACGAACGCCTCGCGACCTATCGGCTCGCGCGCAAGTCGTCGTCGCTCGGCTGGCTGTTTGGCAATCGCGAAAAAGAAAAGGCCGACATCAAGGGCCTCTACATTTACGGCGAGGTCGGGCGCGGCAAGACCATGCTGATGGACATGTTCTTCGATGCGTGTCCGGTGAAGCGCAAGCGCCGCGTCCATTTCCACGAATTCATGGCAGAGACGCAGGACCGCATCGGCAACATTCGCCGCGGGATCAAGGCCGGCGAAATTCTCGACGAAGATCCGATCAAGCTGGTTGCTGCCGATGTCGCCGATACATCGTGGGTACTCTGCTTCGACGAATTCCACGTCACCGATATTGCCGACGCCATGATCCTCGGCCGCCTGTTCACGCGGCTGTTCGAACTTGGCGTGGTGGTGGTGGCAACATCGAACGTGGCCCCGGAAAACCTCTATTCCGGCGGGCTTAATCGCACGCTGTTCCTGCCGTTCATCGCCCTGATGCAACAGCGGCTCGACGTCCTGCGGCTCGACAGCCGCACCGATTATCGCATGGAGAAAATCGCCGGCGGCAAGGTCTGGCATGTACCGGCGGACGGTGCTGCGCAGGCCGCTATCGACGACGCCTGGAAACGGCTCACCGCCGGACAGGACGGCGCGCCCGTTGACCTCACGGTGAAAGGCCGCCGCGTTCATGTGCCCATGGCCGCGCTCGGCACCGCACGGTTTTCATTTCACGATCTGTGCGAGCAGCCGCTCGGCGCCATCGACTACCTCAAGATCGCGCACGATTTTCATACCGTGATCGTTGAGCATATTCCGGTGATCCCGGCAGGAAATCGCAACGCGGCCAAGCGGTTTATCCTGCTGATCGACACGTTTTACGACAACGCCGTGAAAATCATCGCGTCCGCCGCCACCGAGCCGCGCGGGCTCTACCTCGGCACCGAGGGCTATGAAGCGATGGAATTCAACCGCACCATTTCACGCCTCAACGAGATGGGGTCTGACGCTTACCTGGCCTTGCCGCACGGAAAGCACACCGGCGCAGCCACCGGCTCCACCGAAGGTCTTGTCGAGACCTGAAGAACTGCCCGAAAAACGGCGGTCGCGGTTTGTAACGTTACGCGGCACTGGCATACGCCACATGCCCTTTTCGTTGACTTGAACGGCTGCCGCGAAACCGCTAACACCCAAAGCTGGGCATGCCCTTTCGGGGCCAGGTTTTCCCCTATTCCGCAGAGGATTTTCACACCATGGCGCGCAACAAGATTGCATTGATCGGCTCGGGACAGATCGGCGGCACGCTGGCGCATCTGATTGGCCTGAAACAGCTCGGCGACGTGGTGATGTTCGACATCGCCGAAGGCGTCCCCCAGGGCAAGTCGCTCGATATCGCCGAATCCTCGCCGGTCGATGGTTTCGACGCCAAGTTCACCGGCGCGAATTCCTATGAAGCCATTGAAGGCGCGGACGTCTGCATCGTCACCGCCGGCGTGCCGCGCAAGCCGGGCATGAGCCGCGACGACCTATTGAGCATCAACCTCAAGGTCATGGATCAGGTCGGCGCCGGCCTGAAGAAGTACGCCCCGAACGCCTTTGTCATCTGCATCACCAACCCACTCGACGCCATGGTGTGGGCGCTCCAGAAGTCCTGCGGCCTGCCGCACAACATGGTCGTCGGCATGGCCGGCGTGCTGGATTCCTCGCGCTTCCGCTACTTCCTGGCCGACGAGTTCGGCGTCTCGGTCGAGGACGTCACTGCCTTCGTGCTGGGCGGCCACGGCGACACGATGGTGCCGCTGGTGCGCTACTCGACCATTGCCGGCATTCCGCTGCCCGACCTCGTGAAGATGGGCTGGACCAGCCAGAAGCGCCTCGACGAAATCATCGACCGCACCCGCAACGGCGGCGGCGAAATCGTCAACCTGCTGAAGACCGGCTCGGCCTTCTACGCACCGGCGGCTTCCGCCATCGCGATGGCGGAAAGCTACCTGCACGACAAGAAGCGCGTGCTGCCCTGCGCCGCCTATCTCAACGGCCAGTACGGCGTGAAGGACATGTACGTCGGCGTGCCGACGGTGATTGGCGCGCGCGGCATCGAACGCATCGTCGAGATCGAATTGAACTCCACGGAAAAGGCGATGTTCGACAAGTCGGCGGAAGCCGTCGAGCAACTCGTCGAAGCCTGCAAGAAGATCGCGCCGGGATTGGCCAAGTAAGCCTTTCCGGCGGAATCTTGCTGCACTGCACGACTACCCGCTGGTATGCCAAGCCTGTTATGTTGTATACCACGGGTAATCGGTGACGGAGCTGGGTACCAACCCCGCTAAACGGAGCCACGGCGATCCAGCCTTCTGGCATCGCCTTCAGGGACGAACGCGCAAGCGGAGAGCGGCAGCATGAATATCCACGAGTATCAGGCCAAAACCGTGCTGGGCGAGTTCGGGGTTCCCGTTCCGCGCGGCTATCCCGCGTTCTCGGTGGACGAGGCGCTCAATGGCGCGCGCCAGCTTGGCGGCCCGGTGTGGGTCGTCAAGGCGCAGATCCATGCAGGCGGCCGCGGCAAGGCCGGTGGCGTCAAGGTCGTCAAGTCGATGGACGACGTGAAGGCGGAAGCGACCCGCATCCTCGGCTCGACGCTCGTCACGCACCAGACCGGCCCCAAGGGCAAAAAAGTAAACCGGCTCTACGTCGAGGAAGGCTCCGCCATCGACAAGGAGTTCTATCTCTCGGCACTCGTCGATCGCGAAACTTCGCGCGTCGCCTTCGTCGTCTCGACGGAAGGCGGCATGGATATCGAGAAGGTCGCGCACGATACGCCGGAAAAAATCATCACCTTCTCGGTCGATCCCGCCACCGGCGTGATGGGTCACCATGGCCGCAAGGTCGCGCAGGCGCTCAATCTCACCGGCGATATTGCAAAGCAGGTCGAAGGTCTGGTTGCCAAACTTTACAATGCGTTCGTTACCAAGGACATGAGCCTTCTGGAAATCAATCCGCTGGTCGTCACCAAGGACGGCAAGCTGATCTGCCTCGATGCCAAGATCGGTTTCGACGACAACGCGTTGTTCCGTCATCCCGACATCGCCGCGCTGCGCGACGTCACCGAGGAAGACGACAAGGAAGTCGAAGCCGCGAAATACGATCTCAACTACGTCGCGCTCGACGGCACCATCGGCTGCATGGTCAACGGCGCCGGCCTTGCCATGGCGACCATGGACATCATCAAGCTCTACGGCGAAGCGCCGGCGAACTTCCTCGACGTCGGCGGTAGCGCGACCAAGGACAAGGTCGCAGCGGCGTTCAAGATCATCACGTCGGACCCCAACGTGAAGGGCATTCTGGTCAACATTTTCGGCGGCATCATGAAGTGCGATGTCATCGCCGAAGGCGTTGTCGCCGCGGTGAAAGACGTCGGCCTGCGCGTGCCGCTGGTGGTGCGGCTAGAGGGCACCAACGTCGAACTCGGCAAGGAAATCATTGCCAAATCGAATCTCAATGTTGTCTCGGCCGACGATCTCGACGACGCCGCACAGAAGATCGTCAAAGCCGTGAAGGGAAATGTGTAATGTCCGTTCTCATCACCAAAGACACCAAGGTCATCTGCCAGGGCTTCACCGGCAAGAACGGTACGTTCCATTCGGAAGCCGCGATTGCCTACGGCACCAAGATGGTCGGCGGCACATCGCCGGGCAAAGGCGGCCAGACCCATCTCGGACTTCCGGTGTTCGACACTGTGGCGCAGGCCAAAGATAAAACCGGCTGCGACGCCAGCGTGATCTACGTGCCGCCGCCGGGCGCGGACGACGCCATCTGCGAAGCCATCGACGCCGAGATCGGTTTGATCGTCTGCATCACCGAAGGCATCCCGGTCGAGGACATGGTGCGCGTGAAGCGTTCGCTGTCCGGCTCGAAGTCGCGCCTCATTGGACCGAATTGCCCCGGCGTCATGACCGCAGGCGAATGCAAGATCGGCATCATGCCGGGCAACATCTTCAAGCCGGGAACCGTCGGCATCGTGTCGCGCTCCGGCACGCTGACTTACGAAGCCGTGTTCCAGACCACGCGCGAAGGCCTTGGCCAAACTACCGCGGTCGGCATCGGCGGCGACCCCGTGAAGGGCACCGATTTCATCGAAGTGCTGGAATTGTTTTTGGCCGACCCGAAGACTTTGTCGATCATCATGATCGGCGAAATCGGCGGCTCGTCGGAAGAAGACGCCGCGCAATTCCTGCGCGATGAAGCTAGGCGCGGCCGCAAGAAGCCGATGGCCGGATTCATCGCCGGCCGCACCGCTCCTCCGGGCCGCCGCATGGGCCACGCCGGCGCGATCATCTCCGGCGGCAAGGGCGACGCCCCCTCCAAGGTCGCCGCCATGGAAGCCGCGGGAATCAAGGTTTCGCCCTCGCCCGCCCGCCTTGGCAAGACTTTGATGGAAGTATTGAAATCCTGATTCACTTTTAGGGTATTATTGACGGTTTTTTAACCAGCTAAGCCGATGTAAAGTCGGCCCAAACGCCTTAATTGGTGGTACACAGATTCGCCCGCCGGGATCGGGCGAATTGGGCTATATGCCCGCTGGTTAACAAAAACAGGGCGCTGACCGCGGTATTTCCGGTGGCGTCCACCCTAGGACTGCCCAGGACCCGCCCAAGGACCCACCCATGTCCCGCCAAGACGCCAACGCCCGTTTTGCCCTCACCTCGTTCCTGTATGGCGGCAATGCCCCCTACATCGACGATCTCTACGCCCGCTACGAAATCGATCCGAACTCCGTCGATGCGGAATGGCAGGCGTTCTTCGCGAGCATGAAGGACAACGCCAATGGCGCGCAGAATGCGAACGGCCCTTCCTGGAAAAAACCAAACTGGCCGGAAGTCTCGCGCGGCGAACTGATCTCCGCGCTCGATGGCGACTGGCGCGACGTCGAGAAGTCCGTCGGCGACAAGCTCAAGAGCAAGGCGCAGACGCGCGGGGTGGAGTTGACCTCCTCCGACGTGCAGCAGGCGACGCGCGACTCCGTGCGCGCCATCATGCTCATCCGCGCCTACCGCATGCGCGGACATTTCCACGCCAAGCTCGATCCGCTCGGCCTTGAAGCGGAAAAGAACGAGCAGGAACTCGATCCGCGCAGCTACGGCTTCACCGAGGCCGATCTCGACCGCAAGATTTTCATCGACAAGGTGCTGGGCCTCGAATTCGCATCGCTGCGCGAGATCGTTGCCATCCTTCAGCGCACCTATTGCCAGACGCTCGGCGTCGAATTCATGCACATCTCCAGCCCGGAACAGAAAGCCTGGCTGCAGGAGCGTATCGAAGGCAAGGACAAGGAAATCAGCTTCACCCGCGAGGGTAAGCGCGCGATCCTCAACAAGCTCGTCGAAGCCGAAGGCTTCGAAAAATTCTGCGACGTCAAGTTCACCGCTACCAAGCGCTTCGGCCTCGACGGCGGCGAGTCGATGATCCCGGCGCTTGAGCAGATCATCAAGCGCGGCGGCGCGCTCGGCGTGCGCGAAATCGTCATCGGCATGGCGCATCGCGGCCGCCTCAACGTGCTGTCGCAGGTGATGGGCAAGCCGCACCGCGCGATCTTCCACGAATTCAAGGGCGGCTCCGCCAATCCCGACGAAGTCGAGGGTTCGGGCGACGTGAAGTATCATCTCGGTGCTTCATCGGATCGTGAGTTCGACCAGAACCGCGTCCACCTTTCGCTGACCGCCAATCCGTCGCATCTCGAAATCGTCAATCCGGTCGTCCTCGGCAAGGTTCGCGCCAAGCAGGACCAGAACGGCGCAACCCGCGACGACCGCTCGATGGTGATGCCGCTGCTGATTTCCGGCGACGCGGCATTCGCGGGCCAGGGCGTCATCGCGGAATGTTTCGGCCTCTCCGGCCTGCGCGGCCACCGCACCGGCGGCTCCGTGCATTTCATCATCAACAACCAGATCGGCTTCACGACCTATCCGCGCTTCTCGCGTTCGTCGCCCTATCCGTCCGACGTTGCGAAGATGATCGAAGCACCGATCTTCCACGCCAACGGCGACGACCCGGAAGCGGTCGTCTACGCCGCCAAGATCGCGACCGAATTCCGCCAGAAGTTCCAGATCCCGGTCGTGGTGGACATGTTCTGCTATCGCCGCTTCGGCCACAACGAAGGCGACGAGCCGGCATTCACCCAGCCGCTGATGTATAAAAAAATCCGTTCGCACGCGACGTCGCTGGAGCTTTACTCCCGGCAGCTCGTGTCCGAAGGCGCCGTCACCGACGGCGAAGTCGACAAGATGAAGGCAGAATGGCGCTCGCGCCTCGATGCCGAACTCGAAGCCGCGCAGTCCTATCGCTCCAACAAGGCCGACTGGCTGGATGGCCGCTGGGCCGGGTTCAAGGTTGCCGACGCGAGCGACGATCCGCGCCGCGGCCAGACCGGCGTCGAACTCGACGAACTCAAGGACATCGGCAACAAGATCACGGCGGTGCCGGAAGGTTTCCAGGTTCACCGCACGATCCAGCGCTTCCTCGATACGCGCAAGAAGTCGATCCAGGAAGGCGGCCCGATTGACTGGGCAACCGGCGAGGCGCTGGCGTTCTGCACGCTGCTGCGCGACGGCAATCCGGTACGTCTGTCCGGTCAAGACGTCGAACGCGGCACGTTCTCGCAGCGCCATTCGGTGCTGATCGATCAGGAAACCGAAAACCGCCACACCTCGTTCAATCATCTTGGCGACAAGCAGGCGCGCTTCGAAGTCGTCAATTCGATGCTGTCGGAAGAAGCTGTGCTGGGCTTTGAATACGGCTACTCGCTCACCGAGCCGAACGCGCTGACCCTGTGGGAAGCGCAATACGGCGACTTCGCCAATGGCGCGCAGGTCGTGTTCGACCAGTTCATCTCGTCGGGCGAACGCAAGTGGCTGCGCATGTCGGGCCTCGTCTGCCTGCTGCCGCATGGCTACGAAGGCGGCGGCCCGGAACATTCCTCGGCGCGCCTCGAACGCTTCCTGCAGATGTGCGCGGAAGACAACATGCAGATCGCCAACATCACGACGCCTGCCAACTACTTCCACGCACTGCGCCGCCAGCTGAAGCGCGAAATCCGCAAACCGCTGATCCTGATGACGCCAAAGAGCCTGCTGCGTCACAAGCGCGCGGTGTCCCGCCTCGACGAAATGGGTCCGGGCACCTCGTTCCATCGCCTGCTGTGGGACGACGCGCAGTTGTACCCCGACGACAAGACCAGGCTCGTCGAGGACAGCAAGATCCGCCGCGTGGTGCTCTGCACCGGCAAGGTCTATTTCGATCTCTACGAGGAGCGCGAGAAGCGCGGCCTCAACGACATCTACCTGCTGCGTGTCGAGCAGCTCTATCCATTCCCGATGAAGGCACTGGTGCAGGAACTCTCCCGCTTCAAGCAGGCCGAAGTCGTGTGGTGTCAGGAAGAGCCGCGCAACATGGGCGCATGGCGTTTCGTCGAGCCCTACATCGAGTGGGTACTCAACAACGTCAGCGCCGCGCATCGTCATCCGCGTTACGCCGGCCGGCCGGGCTCCGCCTCGACCGCCGTCGGCGCCATGTCCAAGCATCTCGCGCAGCTCAAGACATTCCTTGAGGAAGCGCTGGGCTAGAGCTGAATTCGCCCGCGCACTGCGGGCGAATTTTTTTGTTTGAAGTGCTGCATCGTCCGTCGGCGCGGGTAATGCGGTGAACGAGGCCAACTTTTTTTCAACGGACAACAGTCATGACCGAAATTCGCGTTCCGACGCTCGGGGAATCCGTCACCGAAGCCACCATCGGCAAATGGTTCAAGAAGCCCGGCGACGCTGTGAAGGTCGATGAGCCTTTGGTCGAACTCGAAACCGACAAGGTGACGATTGAAGTGCCCGCGCCTTCCGCCGGTGTGCTTTCCGAAATCGTCGCCAAGGATGGCACGACCGTCGCGGTCGGCGCCCTTCTGGGTCAGATCACCGCCGGCGCTGCGGGCGCGTCGCCTGCACCGGCTGCTGCGCCTGCCGCCGCGAAACCGGCTGCAGCACCGGCACCTGCCCCAACCCCGGCTCCCGCTGCGAAGGCCGCGCCTGCCGACACGCAGGCGCCTTCGGTGCGCAAGCTCTCGGCTGAAAGCGGTGTCGATGCCAACGCGGTTCCCGGCAGCGGCAAGGATGGCCGCGTCACCAAGGGCGACATGCTGGCGGCCATCGAACGCGCCGCCGCTGCGCCGACCCCGGTTGCACAGTCCGCCGACGCCATCGCGGTGCGCGCACCTTCGCAGGCCGATGACGCCTCGCGCGAAGAGCGCGTGAAGATGACGCGCCTGCGCCAGACCATCGCGCGCCGCCTCAAGGACGCGCAGAACACCGCTGCTTTGCTCACGACCTACAACGAGGTCGACATGAGCGCGGTCATGAAGATGCGCAACGACTACAAGGAACTGTTCGAGAAGAAGCACGGCGTGAAGCTCGGCTTCATGGGCTTCTTCACCCGCGCCTGCATCCAAGCGCTCAAGGAAGTCCCCGCCGTCAACGCCGAGATCGACGGCACGGATCTGATTTACAAGAACTACTATCACATCGGCGTCGCCGTCGGCACCGAGCGCGGCCTTGTCGTTCCGGTCGTGCGCGATGCGGATCACCTGTCGCTCGCCGGCATCGAGAAGACGATCTCCGGCCTCGGCAAGAAGGCGCGCGACGGCCAGCTCAAGATCGAGGACATGCAGGGCGGCACATTCACGATTTCGAACGGCGGCGTCTATGGTTCGCTGATGTCGATGCCGATCCTGAACGCGCCGCAGTCCGGCATTCTCGGCATGCACAAGATTCAGGAACGTCCGGTCGCCATCGGCGGCAAGATCGAAATCCGCCCGATGATGTATCTCGCGCTGACCTATGACCATCGCGTCGTCGATGGCCAGGGTGCGGTGACGTTTCTCGTCCGCGTGAAGGAAAATCTGGAAGACCCGGCGCGGATAGTTCTGGATCTTTGATCCGCCTCATCCTGAGGAGCCCGCCGCAGGCGGGCGTCTCGAAGGATCGAGGCGGCCTTTCTTCACCTCTCCCCTGTGGGGAGAGGTCGCGAGCGAAGCGAGCGGGTGAGGGTCCTCGTTCGACCGCTGTCAGCACTCCCCCTCACCCGATCCTTGGGCTTCGCCCTTCGGATCGACCTCTCCCCACAGGGGAGAGGTGAAGAAAAGCGAGCGTTCAATGTCCTACGATCTCATCGTAATCGGTTCCGGCCCCGGCGGCTATGTCTGCGCGATCCGCGCGGCACAGCTCGGATTGAAGACCGCCGTGGTCGAGAAGGAAAAAACCTTCGGCGGCACCTGCCTGAACATCGGCTGCATCCCGTCGAAGGCCTTGCTGCACGCTTCCGAACTGTTCGAGGAAGCCGCGCACGCGTTCCCGAAAATGGGCATCAAGGTCGGCAAGCCTGAACTCGATCTCGCGATGATGCTCAAGTTCAAGGATGAAGGCGTAGCCGGCAACGTCAACGGCGTCGCGTTCCTGCTCAAGAAAAACAAGGTCGATACGTTTCAGGGCACCGGGAAAATCCTGGGTGCAGGCAAGGTCGAGGTAACGACCGCGGACGGCAAAACGAAGACCCTGCTGGAATCCAGCAACATCGTCGTCGCCACCGGCTCGGACGTCACGCGCCTCAAGGGTATCGACATCGACGAGAAGCGCATCATTTCCTCGACCGGCGCATTGTCACTTGAGAAAGTGCCGCAGAAAATGCTGGTCGTCGGCGCCGGCGTGATCGGGCTGGAGCTTGGCTCGGTGTGGCGGCGTCTCGGCGCGGAAGTGCAGGTCGTGGAATTCCTGGACCGCATTCTTCCGGGCATGGACAGCGAAGTGGCGCGGCAGTTCCAGCGTATCCTCGAAAAGCAGGGCATGACGTTCAAGCTCGGCTCGAAAGTTACCGCCGTCGATAAATCCGGCAAGCGCCTCAAAGCTCAGGTCGAGCCCGCCGCAGGCGGCGCTGCGGAAACCATCGAAGCCGATGTGGTGCTGGTCGCCATCGGCCGCGTGCCCTACACTGAAGGTCTCGGCCTCAAGGAAGCTGGTGTCGCGCTCGACAACCGCAACCGCATCAACGTCGATCATCACTTCGCCAGCACGGTGCCGGGCATCTATGCCATCGGCGACGTGATTGCCGGGCCGATGCTGGCGCACAAGGCCGAGGACGAAGGCGTCGCGGTCGCGGAAATCCTCGCCGGTCAGGCGGGTCATGTAAACTATGACGTGATCCCCAGCGTGATCTACACCTATCCGGAAGTCGCCTCGGTCGGAAAATCCGAGGACGATCTGAAAGCAGCAGGCATCGCCTACAACACCGGCAAGTTCCCGTTCACCGCGAACGGCCGCGCCAAGGTCAACATGCAGACCGAGGGCTTCGTGAAGATTCTGGCAGATGCCAGGACCGACCGCGTGCTGGGCGTGCACATCGTCGGCCCCGATGCCGGCAACATGATCGCGGAAGCGGCGGTGGCGATGGAATTCGGCGGTTCAGCGGAAGACATTGCCCGCACCTGCCACGCGCACCCGACCTTGACCGAAGCAATCAAGGAAGCCGCCCTCGCGGTCGGCAAGCGCGCGATTCATATTTGAGATTTTAGTTCGACCTCATGCTGAGGAGCCACGCGAAGCGTGGCGTCTCGAAGCACGAGGTCGTCACCGCTGGCCGCCTTCATCCTTCGAGACGGGCGCTGCGCGCCCTCATCAGGATGATGCGGAGCGAGAACAAAAAACGGAGAAACCCATGCGTGGCCACAAGGGCAAGATCGCCGTCATCACAGGCGCAGCCGCCGGCATCGGTCAGGCTTACGCGCAGCGGCTGGCGCAGGAAGGCTGCGACATCGTCGCGGCGGATATCTCGGCCGCCACCGAAACCGGCAAGCTGGTCGAAGCCGAAGGCCGCAAGTTCCTGTCCTGCATCTGCGATGTGTCTTCGCAGGATTCTGTTCTGAAGCTCGCAGAAGACGTCGAACGCACCTTCGGCCGCTGCGATATCCTCGTGAACAACGCTGGCATCTATCCGCGGAAAAAGTTTCTGGAAATGACCTACGAGGACTGGCGGCGCGTCATGTCGGTCAACCTCGACGCCGCGTTCTTCACCTGCAGGGCGTTCGTGCCGGGGATGAAGGAGCGCGGTTGGGGCCGCATCGTCAACATGTCGTCGTCAACTTTCGCGACCGTCGTGCCGGACTACGCGCACTACATTGCCAGCAAGGGCGGCATCGTCGGTTTCACGCGCGCGCTCGCGACCGAAATGGGTCCGTTCGGCATCACCGTGAACGCCATCGCGCCAAGCCTGACGCGCTCGCAGGGCACGCTGTCGCAAACCCCGCGCGCCGGCGCAAACAGCATGGATGCGGAATTCGAAAATCTCGCCAGGCGGCAGTCGATCCCGCGTCCGGAAGTGCCGGAGGATCTCGTCGGCGCGCTGGCGTTTCTCACCAGCGACGACGCGGCCTTCATCACGGCCCAGACGCTCTATGTCGATGGCGGATTCGTCCGGGTCTGATTCCCGCCGCGGACCGCGTTCGCACGCTCAGGTTGTCGGCCCCAACACGCTGTAACGACTGCATAATCCGGCTTTCCTCACACCCCTGCGACGCCGCAATGGCGTCCTATATGATGGAACCGCGGGGAAGGAAGCGTCCACGATGCGCAGGCTGTTGCGCCCTGTTCTGATTTTTCTGGCCATCATTTTTCTGATCGAGGCGTGGCTGTGGGAACACCTTGAACCCGTCGTCGCCCGCATCGTCCGGCTGATCCTGCTCGCCCGCATCAAGGCCGCATTCGCGCACTGGACCGATGAACTGTCGCCGGCCGCCACGCTGCTGCTGTTCCTGCTGCCGCAGGCGGTGATCATTCCGATCAAGCTCGCCGAGTTCTGGTTCTTCTTCCATGAACAGTGGCTCTACGGCTTCATCGCACTCGTATTGTCGAAGCTCGTCTTCCTCGGCACCGCCGCATTCGTGTTCGACCTGACGCGCGACAAGCTGCTGCAGCTCGACTGGTTCCGCGGCCTCTACAACTACGTGATCTGGCTGCGCGATGCGGCGCGGGCGCTGCTCGATCCGATCAGGCAGCGCATCCTGCGCAAGGTCCGCATGTTCATGCCCAGGACTTCGCGCAGGACGCTTCGCCTGATGATGCGCATTCGCCGCCGCATGCAGATGCAGAAGGCGGCGGCGCAGCCCTGAGCCTATTTATTTGGGCATGATCTGTTCCGAAAACCGGCATCCACTTTTCGGGATCATGCCCTTAGTGGTGCGCTCCGCCGCTGGCAAACAGCGCCTGGAACCAGTGCAGGATATTGTGCAGCAGTTCCGGCATGAACAGCCCCGTGCCGGTCAGCGCCGCGCCGAGAAAGCCGACGCCAATGGCAAGGTAGGCGAGCCCCATCATGCTGGTAATAACGGCCGCTGATGCCAGCACGATACCGATCTGGAAGGCAGCAGATGCAAACTCGAAGTTATGATACTTGTTGAGCTGCAGATCGCGTTCCTTTTCCTTCTCCAGCGCACGCCGCGCCAGTTCAACCGTCCCTTCGCCCTTGCCGTTGCCAGCTTCCGGTTCGGAGCGATAACGCGCCGACGTTTTTGTCCATTCGTCGATCTGCTTGGCCAGCGCGGCTTTCTGTGTGTCGGTGGTCGCGCCGGTCGCATCGATCTTGGCCATTTCGGTTGCCACGATTGTCACGGTGCGGCGGATGTTCTTGGCCTGAAAGAAATTCCACAGGTTCGACGCTTCGATCTGGTCGTTCAGCGCCGCTGTCTGCGCGCTCTTGCCGAAAGTTTCGGAGAACGCCAGCATGAGCGCCAGCACCGAAATAATCAGCGCGATCTTTTTATTGTTGCTGTTGCCGCCATGTGCGGAATGCGCGGCATGTTCAGCGTGTTCGGCATGTTCCATCGACTCGTGTGCGCCCATGATGCCCTCTGTCCGGTGCGGTGAAACTCACCTCAACAAATGACCGAGGACGGCTTAACACGCAAGAGGGGGCGGCAGCAGGAATGAGGGTTACGCACGCGGATGCGCCTTGCGATAGACTTCGGCCAGACGCTCGGCATCGACGCCGGTATAGATCTGCGTGGTGGACAGCGAAGCGTGGCCCAGCAATTCCTGAATCGCACGTAGATCGCCCCCACGCGTCAGCAGGTGCGTGGCGAACGAATGGCGCAAGGCGTGCGGCGTCGCCGTATCCGGCAGGCTAAGCGCGCCGCGTAACCGCTCCATGACAAGCTGGATGATACGCGGCGACAGCGGTCCGCCCCGCGCCCCGACGAACAGCGGGCCTTTCGGCGGCAGGTCGTAGGGACACAGCTTCTTGTATTCCGCGATCAGCTCCAGCACCTGGCGCAGCACCGGCACTATGCGGGACTTGTTGCCCTTGCCGTTCACAACAATGACATCGCCCGCGCCCGGCTCCGGCACTTCCGTGCGGCTAAGGTTCAATGCTTCCGAGATACGCAGGCCGGAACCGTACAGCAGCGCCATCACGGCTGCGTCGCGCGCCAGCACCCATTGCGGGCGTTCCTCGCCGGCGCGAATGTCGGCGTCGGCGAGTTGCCTGGCGTCGGCGACGGTCAGCGGCTTCGGCAGGGTCTTGCCGATCTTGGGCGCACGCACGGCGGCAAGTGCGCCGACCTTGCCCTTGCCTTCCCGTTCGAGATACCGCGCGAAGGATCGCAGCCCTGCCAGTGAACGCATCAGGGATCGCCCGCCAATACCGTCCGCCCGCCGCGACGCCATGAAGGCGCGCACGTCCTGCGGCGTCAGTTTCGCGAACTTGGCGAGGCTCACGCGCGTACCCAGATGTCCGGACAGAAAGGCCAGAAACTGCAGCGCATCGCGCTGGTAGGCTTCCCCGGTTTTCGGTGACATGCGCCGCTCGGCCGACAGGTGCGTCAGCCAGCGCGCCAGTTCGCGCGTCAGATCCGCCGCGGCGAACGGCAAATCGACAGGAATTGCAGGGGTTTTTGGCGCGGTGCTTGACACGTTTGCGATAATCCCACCCCCTTCTTAAACCTTTCATAACCCCCCGAATCGCGAAGATTTTTAATGCCTAGGCGCGTGGTCGATGTTCTGGTTCCGGTGGCGCTCGACCACGCCTATTCCTATCGCGTGCCGGATGGCGTCGAACTGGCCCCCGGCGACGTGGTGGCTGTACAGCTCGGCTCGCGCGAGGTCATGGGTGTGGTCTGGGCGGACAACCCCAACCCCAATCCGCGCCTCGATAACCGTCTGAAGGAAATCAGCCTCAAGGTCGAGGTGCCGCCGCTGCGCGACGAACTGCGCAGCTTCGTGGACTGGATTGCCGACTACACACTCGGCGCACGCGGCATGGTGATGCGGATGTGCCTGCGCATGGGCGAAAACCTTGGCACAGAGCGCGTGCGCATCGGCGTGCGGCTGGTCGGACAGCCCAAGCGCATGACCACGGCGCGCGCGCGCGTCCTCGCCGTGCTGGCCGACGGGCTGCTGCGTCACAAGCGCGAAGCGGCAGAAGAAGCCGGCGTCAGCGTCGGCGTCATCGACGGGCTGGTGGATGACGGCACGCTCGCGGTCGAGGCCATGGCGGCGGAGCCAATCGCGCGGCCGCCGGACCCGGACTACAGCCAGCCGGAATTGTCCGACGGCCAGCGCGCGGCGGGCGACGCCTTGCGCCATAGCGTGATCGACGGCGGATTTTCCGCGACCCTGCTCGATGGCGTCACCGGCTCCGGCAAGACCGAAGTCTATTTCGAAGGCGTTGCGGAGAATATCCGGCGCGGCAGGCAATCCCTGATCCTGATGCCGGAAATCGCGCTGACCGGACAATTCCTCGACCGCTTCGCCAAGCGCTTCGGCGTGCGGCCGGCCGAATGGCATTCGGAAGTGGCGCCGCGCAAACGCGCAAGAACGTGGGCCGGTGTCGCATCGGGTGAGATCAGTGTGGTCGCCGGCGCGCGCTCGGCGCTGTTCCTGCCCTATGCAAACCTCGGCCTCATCATCGTCGATGAGGAACACGACGGCGCCTACAAGCAGGGCGATGGCGTGCACTATCACGCACGCGACATGGCGGTGGTGCGCGCACGCATCAACAGGATTCCCGTCGTGCTGTCGTCGGCGACGCCTTCGGTCGAGAGCGAAGTCAATGCGCGGCGCGGGCGCTATCGCAGGCTTGCGCTCCCCGAACGCTTTGGCGGCCAACACCTGCCGTTGATCTCGGCGATTGATCTCACCAAGGAAGGCCCTTCGCGCGGACGCTTCATCGCACCGCGCCTTGCAACCGCCGTCCAACAGGCATTGGAGAAGAAGGAACAGGCGCTGCTGTTCCTCAACCGGCGCGGCTATGCGCCGCTCACCCTGTGCCGCACCTGCGGGCATCGGTTTGGCTGCCCGAACTGCGACGCCTGGCTGGTCGAGCATCGCTTTCGCCAGCGGCTCGTTTGCCACCATTGTGGCTATTCGGTTCACGCGCCGAAAAACTGCCCGCACTGCGACGCGGTGGATTCTTTCGTTGCCTGCGGCCCCGGCGTCGAGCGGCTGGAGGAAGAAGTCCATTCGCTGTTTCCCGACGCGCGCGTGATGATCCTCTCCAGCGACCTCATCGTCAGCATCGAGAAGATGCGCGAAGAACTCACCGAGATCGCCGAAGGCCGCGTCGATATCATCGTCGGCACGCAGCTCGTCGCCAAGGGACACAACTTTCCCAAGCTCAACCTCGTCGGCATTGTCGATGCGGATCTGGGACTCGCCAACGGCGACCCGCGCGCGGCCGAGCGCACTTACCAGCTTTTGAATCAGGTGGCGGGCCGCGCCGGCCGCGAGGAAGGCCGCGGCATCGGATTTCTGCAAACCCATCAGCCGCAGCATCCGGTGATGCGCGCGCTGATCTCGCAGGACCGCGAGGCGTTCTATTCAGCCGAGATCGAGGCCCGCGAACGGCAGGGCTATCCGCCGTTCGGAAGGCTTGCGGCACTCGTCATCTCCGGCGGCGACAAGCATTCGACGGAAAGCTACGCCAAGCAACTCGCCGCTGCCGCGCCCTTCACCGAGGAAGTCCGCGTACTCGGTCCGGCCGAAGCGCCGCTCGCGGTCGTGCGTGGACGGCATCGCTTTCGCCTGCTGGTGAAATCCGCGCGCGCCTATGACCTGTCGCATTACCTGCGGCAGTGGCTCGCGAGCGCCCCAAAGCCGAAGGGCAAACTCGCGCTTGAAGTCGATGTCGATCCGCAGAGCTTTTTGTAAAGCCTACGTATGTTCCGGCACAACCTTGGTCGGCGTGGTCGGCTGCATCATGACGCAGGCGGACGCCGCGAAGATCAGCGCAAAGCCAACCATGTCCGGGACCGTCGGCATTTCGCTCAGGATGATCGCCGATGAGATGACGCCAATGACAGGCGCAGAAAGCGCACCGAGCGAGGCCGTCGTGGCCGGCAGGATCTGGATGATACGGAACCACAGATAATAGGCGAC
The DNA here is from genome assembly GCA_947472885.1 of Hyphomicrobiaceae bacterium. GTDB lineage: Bacteria > Pseudomonadota > Alphaproteobacteria > Rhizobiales > Xanthobacteraceae > CANJBX01. Next base: position 24,272 of record CANJBX010000027.1, on the reverse strand, counting down.
GCCGGAGCCGAAGAACCCGCTGAAGATCAGGCCCGCCAGCGAATAATGCCCGATGCCCGACCAGCTGAACGCGCCATCCATCGCTGGCACGAATACTGAGATCATGACGCAGGCCACGATGAGTTGCCACGCCGCCAATGTGAAGGCGTCGATGCTGATGCGCCGACACTTCATGTAGATCGTGCCAATGGCCCAGCTCACCGCCGAGCCCAGCGCGAGCAGCAAGCCGAGCGGGATCCCGTGAGCCGCCAGCGGATAGATCAGCACGACCATGCCGGCAACGCACAGCAACAGCGCAAAGCCGCGGACCTTGTTGAGCCGCTCGCCAAGAATCGCGAACGACAGCAGGCTCGCCCAGATCGGCATCGTGTAGACAAGGATTGCAACGCGGCCCGTGAAGGTCATCAGCTGCGCGAAGGTCGCGCACAGGCTGAACAGCACGATGTTGAACAGCGACACCACGATGATGTCGGCCCACGATGAGCGCGGCGGAAATTTCACCGGCCGTCCCGCCAGGCGCGCCAGCACGATGATTGTCGCCGCACCAATGAACGCCGACATCGCGCGCATGGTGAACGGCGGAATATCAATCAGCGCAATCCGCATCGCCGGCCAGGTCAGGCCCCACGCGAGGCAAAGCCCGACAAGCATGATGCGCGCCTTGACCGCGTCGGTAGCCGGGACTTTTGCGCTCACATCATTCTCCGCATTTTCCGCGCCTGCCGTTTCATCAGGCTTGCGCAGCCGCCATCGCGCCAGCCGGCCTTGCCGGCTTGAAGCGGCTCATGGCCGCTCCGAATACTGTCAGCCCTACTGAGCACAAGCCAATCGGCACCAGCGCCAGCCGGGCGATACCGGAGTAATCCCAGAGTGCGCCGCACAGCACCGGGATAATCACCGCACAACCATAGGCGATGGTGAAGGTTCCGGCGGCAGTGCGGTGCGCATCGTTGGGCAGGCTCAGTGCCGGCGCAAGTGCCAGCGTCGGGCCAAACGTGATCGCCGAGGCCACGCCGGTCAGCGTCGCCGAAGCCAGCACCCATGTGCCATCGAGAAACGCGATGCCGACGACGCCGAGCAATGCCAGCGGCCCGCATACGAGATAGGGCCACGCGCGATGCAGGAGCTTGTGGGCGATCCACGGCATCAGCACCAGCGCCACGATCTGCGACAGGTTGAGCCACAACAGCGCGCTGCCGATCAGTTCCGGCCGGCCCGTCTCGGTGAGGAAATCCGGCAACATGCCGTTGAGCGCAAAATACATGCTGTTGTTGCTCGCGAACGTCAGCCCCAGCATCCAGATCAGCGGACTTTTCCAGTCCGGCCACCATTTGTCGGGCATGTGGGCCTGCGTTTCGCCGCGTGGCATTTTCGGCATCGCAACCGCCAGCAACACGGCGACCAGCAGCACCGGCACGGCCCAGACCAGAAAATCGAACCGCCAGTTCTGATCGACGAGCGGCATCACCAGCGGGAATGTCAGCGCAATCGGGATCAACGCGCCGAGCATCATGCCGTTGCTGTAGACGACGGTGCCGAGCGCGATGCGTTCGGGCACCCATTCGCGAACGAGACGCGGCAGCGCCGGCTGCATCACTGCGACACCAAGCCCCATTAGCATCGAGGCGAGATAAAGCATCCATAATCCGTCGGCCATGCCGCGCGCGCCCGATGCGAATGCTGCAATCAACAGGCCGCCGAGCAAGGTCGTGCGTGCACCAAACCGCGCAACCAGCAGCGAGCCCGGCACCGCCGCGATGGCGAACAACGCCAGCGGCATGCCGACCAGCGCGCCGACCTGGGTTTCGCTCATGTGGAAGTCGTGATGGATCAGCGGCAGCAGCGGCGGCACCGCGAGGATCGGAATGCGCAGCGCAATGCCCGACAGGCCGAGCAATGCCAGCGCAGGCAACAGGCTCGTCAGCGGGCGGCCCCCGCGCGGCGATGCAGTATCCATCATTGTCGATGCAAACCCGGCGGGTGAAAAAATCCTGCAAGGACGATGCCCCTGTTCGCGGACCCCGCGCAAGCAAACCGCCGCGCATCACGCGCATGGCTGGGCCTGGGAATGACGACACGGCGCTATGTCGCACGCGGATTTTGCACGCGGCATTTTTGCGTGAGCCGTGCCGGAGAAAACAACGCCTGGCGCTTGATAATATCAGGATACGAACATATTATCAGTGTATTGATACTATTCATGCCGGAGATTTGCCGTGCCAGCCTCCCCTGCCGTGCTGTCCGCTGCGGATGCAATACGGAAAATCCAGCATTCACTGAGGCTTGCGACGGATAACGCGCTGCGAAGCGTCAACCTGACGGCACCGCAGTATTTCGCGCTTGCGGCCTTGGCCGCACAACCGGGCCTGTCCGGCGCAGCGCTGGCGCGGCGCTGTTTCGTCACACCGCAAACCATGACCGGAATTGTCGCTAATCTGGCCGGCGCAGGGCTTATCAGCCGTCAGGCAGACCCGGAACATGGCCGGATAATCCAGACGAATCTTACCCGCGACGGTACCCGACTGCTCGAACATGCCCGCGCACGGGTCGAAAAAATCGAAGTTGCCATGGTCGGCGACCTCGACCGCGCCGAGCGCGAAGCCCTCGCGGATTTGCTGTTGCAATGCGCCGATGCGCTGGCACAACTGAAATAGCGGGCGGCGCGGCTTGAAGAACTGCCGTGCGCCCGCGAAACCCATTCCACGTATCGCGCGTGTTGCACCGCGTCGTGGCGTGTGTTAGCAAAACCGCGATTTCAGCGGGGTTCCTGCTCTTAGCGATACCCCCGAAATTACTGGTTCCCTTGACATCCAAGGGTTTGCGCCGGTCTTCCCGACGGCTGTAGGCCTGCGATGTCAGCATACAAGAGCGAAAGCAAACGTGGCTGGCTCAACAACGATTGTTTCCGGAATGGCGGGCCGTTATGCAACGGCTCTGTTCGAGCTGGCGCTCGAGTCCAATGCCATCGATGCCGTGACCTCCGACCTCGCGAAGTTCGAGGCGCTGATCACGGAAAGCCCCGATCTGGCGCGGCTTGTGCGCAGTCCGGTGTTCACCGCCGAGGAGCAATCCCGCGCCGTGACCGCACTGCTCGACAAGGCCGGCATCGGCGGTCTCGCCAATAAATTCGTGCGGCTCGTCGCCGAAAACCGCCGCCTGTTCGCGATCAGCGATATCGTGCGCGGCTACAAGGCGATGGTCGCGAAACACAAGGGCGAAGTGACCGCGCAGGTCACTGCCGCCGAGAAGCTTTCGGATGCGCGGCTTGCCGAAATCAAGTCTTCGCTCAACTCCGTTACCGGCAAGGATGTTCAGGTGGGCGTCCAGATTGATCCGGCGATCATCGGTGGCCTTATCGTCAAGCTGGGCAGCCGCATGGTCGATAGTTCGCTCCGCACCAAACTCAATGCGATCAAATTTGCGATGAAAGAGGCCCGCTGATGGATATCCGCGCCGCAGAAATTTCCGCGATCCTGAAAGACCAGATCAAGAATTTCGGCCAGGAAGCCGAAGTTTCCGAAGTCGGTCAGGTTCTGTCCGTCGGTGACGGTATCGCCCGTGTTTACGGCCTCGATAACGTCCAGGCCGGCGAAATGGTCGAGTTCGAAAACGGTGTGCGCGGCATGGCGCTCAACCTCGAAAGCGACAACGTCGGCATCGTTATTTTCGGCGCCGACCGCGAAATCAAGGAAGGCCAGACCGTCAAGCGAACCCGCTCCATCGTGGACGTGCCGGTCGGCAAGGGCCTGCTCGGCCGCGTCGTCGATGCGCTCGGCAATCCGATCGACGGCAAGGGCCCGATCAAGTCCGACGCGCGCATGCGCGTGGACGTGAAGGCCCCCGGCATCATTCCGCGCAAGTCGGTGCATGAGCCGATGGCGACCGGCCTCAAGGCCATTGATGCCCTGATCCCGATTGGCCGCGGCCAGCGCGAACTGATCATCGGCGACCGCCAGACCGGCAAGACCGCGATTGCGCTCGATACGATCCTGAACCAGAAGCCGCTCAACCAGAGTACGGACGAGGAGGTCAAGCTCTACTGCGTCTACGTCGCTATCGGACAGAAGCGTTCGACGGTTGCGCAGTTCGTGAAGGTGCTCGAAGAGCAGGGCGCGCTGGAATATTCCATCGTCGTCGCCGCCACCGCTTCCGATCCGGCCCCGATGCAGTTCCTGGCGCCGTTCTCCGGCTGCACCATGGGCGAATATTTCCGCGACAACGGCATGCACGCCGTCATCATCTATGACGATCTTTCCAAGCAGGCCGTCGCCTATCGCCAGATGTCGCTCCTGCTGCGCCGCCCGCCGGGCCGCGAAGCCTATCCGGGCGACGTGTTCTATCTCCACTCCCGCCTGCTCGAGCGCGCGGCGAAGATGAACGACGAGAAGAAGGCCGGTTCGCTCACCGCACTTCCCGTCATCGAAACCCAGGCCAACGACGTGTCGGCCTACATTCCGACGAACGTCATTTCGATCACCGACGGCCAGATCTTCCTTGAAACCGACCTGTTCTATCAGGGCATCCGTCCTGCCGTGAACGTCGGTCTCTCGGTGTCGCGCGTCGGCTCGGCCGCGCAGACCAAGGCGATGAAAAAGGTCGCCGGCAAGATCAAGGGCGAATTGGCCCAATACAGAGAGATGGCGGCGTTCGCCCAGTTCGGTTCCGATCTCGACGTCACGACGCAGCGCCTGCTGGCGCGCGGCGCCCGCCTGACCGAACTCCTCAAGCAGGCGCAGTTCTCGCCGCTCAAGATGGAAGAGCAGGTCGCGGTGATCTACGCCGGTGTCAACGGCTACCTCGACGCGCTCCCGGTCGCGAAGATCCGCGACTTCGAGAACGGCCTCCTGAATCTGCTGCGCTCCAAGCACCCGGAAATCCTCGACGACGTTCGCAAGACGAGCGACCTCACCGATGCCACCGCCGGCAAGCTCAAGGGCGTCGTCGACGGCTACGCCAAATCGTTCGCGTAATCGGCTTTGTGTTTCCCTCGCCCTGACGGGCGAGGGTCTGGTTTCGATCTAAAAGGATAGACGGTCCGCAATGGCCTCCCTTAAAGACATGCGCGTGCGCATCGCCGCCACCAAGGCGACGCAGAAGATCACCAAGGCCATGCAGATGGTCGCGGCGTCAAAGCTGCGCCGTGCGCAGGCAGCGGCGGAAGCCGCGCGCCCGTTCGCCGAACGCATGGAAACGGTACTCGGCAACATCGCCTCGTCGGTCTCCGACGTGTCGGCTGCGCCCAGGCTTCTGGCCGGCACCGGCAACGACAAGGTTCACCTGCTGCTGGTTTGCACCGGCGAACGCGGCCTGTGCGGCCCGTTCAATTCGGCCATCGTGCGTCTGGCGCGCGAGAGGGCCAATTCGCTGTTGGCACAGGGCAAGGAAGTCAAAATCTTCTGCGTCGGCCGCAAGGGCGCCGAGCAGCTTCGCCGTAACTTTGAAAAGCACATCATCGAAGTCGTCGAACTGCGCGGCATCCGCACGCTGGGCTTCGTCAACGCCGAAGACATCGCCAAAAAGGTGATCGCGCTTTATGACGCCGGCGCGTTCGATGTCTGCACGCTGTTCTTCTCGCGCTTCAAGTCGGTGATCGCCCAGATCCCGACCGCGACCCAGATCATCCCGGCGGTTTTCCCGGAAACCAAGGCCGACGCCACAGCCGGCGCGAGCGCCTCTTACGAATACGAGCCGGAAGAGGACGACATCCTCACCGAACTGCTGCCGCGCAACATCGCGGTGCAGATCTTCCGCGCCCTTCTTGAAAATAACGCCTCGTTCTACGGCTCGCAGATGTCCGCGATGGACAACGCGACCCGCAACGCAGGCGACATGATCCGCAAGCAAACCCTGAAATACAACCGCACCCGGCAGGCGATGATCACCAAGGAATTGATCGAGATCATCTCCGGCGCCGAGGCGCTTTAATTTTAATTCGGTAACGAGGACTTCCATGGCGAAGAATGTTGGACGCATCACGCAGGTCATCGGCGCCGTCGTCGACGTGCAGTTCGAAGATCAGTTGCCCGCGATTCTGAACGCGATCGAGACCAAGAACGGCGACAGCCGCCTGGTGCTCGAAGTCGCGCAGCATCTCGGTGAATCGACGGTGCGCTGCATCGCCATGGACGTCACCGAGGGTCTGGTGCGCGGTCAGGAAGTCATCGACACCGGCTTGCCGATCACGGTGCCGGTCGGTCCCGGCCTCCTTGGCCGCATCATCAACGTCATCGGCGAGCCGATCGACGAATCCGGCCCGGTGAAGTCGGAAGCCATGCGCCCGATCCACGCGGAAGCGCCAGCTTACACCGAACAGTCGACTGAGGCTGAAATTCTCATCACCGGCATCAAGGTCGTCGATCTGCTCGCGCCTTACGCCAAGGGCGGCAAGATCGGCCTGTTCGGCGGCGCGGGCGTCGGCAAGACCGTGCTGATCCAGGAACTCATCAACAACGTCGCCAAGGCGCACGGCGGTTATTCGGTGTTCGCCGGCGTCGGCGAACGCACCCGCGAAGGCAACGATCTGTTCCACGAATTCATCGAATCCGGCGTGAACAAGAAGGGCGGCGGCGAAGGTTCGAAGTGCGCCCTGGTGTTCGGCCAGATGAACGAGCCGCCGGGCGCCCGCGCCCGCGTCGGCCTCACCGGCCTGACGCTCTCGGAATACTTCCGCGACCAGGGCCAGGACGTGCTGTTCTTCGTCGACAACATCTTCCGCTTCACGCAGGCGGGTTCGGAAGTGTCGGCGCTGCTCGGCCGTATTCCGAGCGCCGTCGGTTATCAGCCGACGCTCGCGACCGACATGGGCGCGCTGCAGGAACGCATCACGACGACCACCAAGGGTTCGATCACCTCGGTGCAGGCGATTTACGTGCCGGCCGACGACTTGACCGATCCGGCGCCTGCCGCCTCGTTCGCGCATCTTGACGCAACCACCGTGCTGTCGCGCGACATCGCCGCCAAGGGCATCTATCCGGCGGTCGATCCGCTCGACTCGACCTCGCGCATGCTTTCGCCACTGGTAGTCGGTGAAGAACACTACGCCGTCGCCCGTCAGGTTCAGCAGGTGCTTCAGCGCTACAAGGCGCTGCAGGACATCATCGCGATCCTCGGCATGGACGAACTCTCCGAAGAAGACAAACTGACGGTCGCGCGCGCCCGCAAGATCGAGCGCTTCCTGTCGCAGCCGTTCTTCGTCGCCGAAGTGTTCACCGGCTCGCCCGGCAAGCTGGTCGATCTCGCCGACACCATCAAGGGCTTCAAGGGCCTCGTCGAAGGCAAGTACGACCATCTGCCGGAAGCGGCGTTCTACATGGTCGGCGCCATCGAGGAAGCCATCGAGAAGGGCAAGAAGCTCGCGGCGGAAGCGGCGTAAAGGCAGGTTAGGCTATGGCCACTTTCCATCTCGAACTTGTCGCGCCCGACAAGCTGACGTTCTCCGGCGAAGTCGATCAGATCGACGTGCCGGGGCTTGAGGGCGACTTCGGCGTGTTCGCACAGCACGCAGCCACGGTGTCGCTGCTGCGTCCCGGCATCATCACGGTCTATGCCGGCGGCCAGCAGACGAAGTTCGTCGTCATGGGCGGCTTCATCGAAGTGTCGCCGCAAGGCACGGTAACGGTGCTGGCTGACGCCGCCGCGACCGCCGCAGACTTCGACCGCGCCGCGCTCACCGCGCGCATTGCCGAGATGGAAACCAGCATCAAGTCGATGCCGCAAGGTTCGCTGCTCGACAACGCCATCGAAAAGCTCGACCATTTCAAGCAGGTCAATACGCACCTGCAGGGAACCGCGATGCACTAACGGTTACTGGAAGCCAGAATTAAAAAACCCGCCGGATATTCCGGCGGGTTTTTTGTTGGGCGTAACAGCCGATGCGCGGCGCTATTTCACGAAGCGCGAAAACTCTTGCACCACGCGCTCGTAGATCGGCCGCTTGAACGGGATGATCAGCTCCGGCAGGTTCGCCACCGGCTCCCAGCGCCAGTCATGAAACTCCGCCTTGTGCTTGCCGCCACCCGGTGCGCGCACGTCGATTTCCCTGTCGTTGCCGGTGAAGCGCAGCGCAAACCACTTCTGCTTCTGCCCGCGATACTTTCCGTTCCACGCCTTACCGGCGACGGTGCGCGGAATGTCATACGAGAGCCATTCGTCGGTCTGACCGAGTTTCTGGACGGACCGGATGCTGGTTTCCTCGTAGAGTTCGCGCAGCGCGGCCTCGTAGTGGTCCTCGCCCTCGTCGATGCCGCCCTGTGGCATCTGCCATTCATGCGTCGCATCGACGTGTTCGGCGCCGCCCTTGCGCCGGCCGATGAAAGCATGCCCGGCGGCGTTGAGCACCATCACCCCGACGCAGGCCCGGTAAGGCAGATCATCGTAACGCGGCATGAGGTGCGCTCTCAGCTCGACTTGGAGCGCGCCGCCGCAACGCTGATCGGCACCAGCACAAAGCCGCGGCTCTCCGCCGACTTGGCCCATTGCGCGATACGGTCAATCGACACCGGCAGCGCGCTGACCGTGCCGATGGCGACTCCGTTGGACCGCGCCACCGCCTCCAGCCGCAGCAAGGCCTTGCCGATTTCAGCCGCCGACGGCACGGCATCGAGCGCGATGTCCGACTTGCCGAACGCGAGCTGGGTAGCGCCGGAAATCTGCGCCGCCAGGCTGCGCGACGATGCGCCGTCGTCGAAATACACCAGCCCGCGCTTGGAGACTTCCTTGAGGATCGGAACGAACGACAGCTCGGTCGCGGTGAAGCGCGCGCCCATGTAGCTCGCGACGCCGACGTAGCCCTGAAAGCGGCTCATCATCCAGTACAGCCGGTCGATGTTCTGTTCGAATGTCAGCGATGTCAGCAAGGTCTGCGGGCCGGGATCGTTGTCGGGATACTCGAATGGCTCCATCGCGACCTGCAGCAATATCTCGTGGCCGGATTCCCGCGCCTTGGCGGCATGCGCCGCCGCGTCTGCGCCATAGGGCGTGAACGCCAGCGTGATGGGCGCCGGCAGCTTGGCAATCGCATCGGTAGTGAGTTTTGCCCCGACGCCGAGGCCCGCGACGACAATCGCGATGCGCGGCGCGGCGGTCTTGGCGGCATCCTTCGGCACGCGCGCATAGAAATCGGAAGGCCGCACGCCGTCGGCGCTGATCTTCGGAATCATGCCGTGACGGGTGGACTCCAGCAGCCGTGGATCGCCGCCGGCGGGCTTCGCCGGCTCGGTGGCACCGCCGATTGGCACTTCCTGCCGCTTGCCGGTGAAGCCGTCGATGATCGTCACCGTGTTCTGCTGGGCCGGAGCCGCCGGCGGCGCTTCGGCACGCATCGGCGGCGGGGCGCTCATGGGCGCATCGGCGGTGACGATCTTGGCGTCCGTTGGCGGCGCAAGCGTAATGGCCGCGCTGGGCTCGCCGCCCATGGGGTCGCGGCTGACCAGTGCCCAGCCGAAGAACGCCGTCAGCACCACGCCAAGCGCGCCCGCGATCACCGCCGGAGCCTTGACGGGCAGCTGGAAGCGTTTGGCTTTTTTGCCCTGGCCGAGCGGGGCGCTCAGGTCATCAGCCGGCACGGAAACCCTCACGAATCATTTGGCACAGTCTAACACGCGAGGTCCCTGCTTCCCCTTGGCCATCCCTTTGCGTCCCTTGGCAGGGTAATGAAGGCCTTAGCCAAGCTCCTCGGAGTTGCCTCAACAGCCACCCAAAAACGAAAGGGGCGGCCTGAAGCCGCCCCTTTGCCGTCAAATGGATACTGCCGTCAGTTCGGAACAGCGGTCTTCGGGTTCGGCGGGAACGCCGCGTTGGCCAAGACGCCGCGCAGCAAGTCCGTGGCGGTCTTGAGCGCCTTGTCGTCCTTGGCTTCCGGCGGAATATAGGACTGCGACCCGCCGCCCTCTTCACCCTCGGCCTTGAGATGGCCGCGCAGCGAGGCTTCGCCCTTGGTCTCGACGGCGCGGGACTTCACCTCGTCCGGCACGTCCTGCAGCACTTCGATATCCGGCGCGATGCCCTTGGCCTGGATCGAGCGGCCCGACGGCGTGAAGTAACGCGCCGTGGTCAGACGCAGCGCCCCGTTGCCAGGTCCAAGCGGGATGATCGTCTGCACCGAACCCTTGCCGAACGAACGCGTACCAACGAGCGTCGCGCGGCGATGATCCTGCAGGGCACCGGCGACGATTTCCGACGCCGAGGCCGAGCCGCCGTTGATCAGAATGATGACCGGCTTGTTCTTGGTGAGATCGCCGGCGCGGGCGTTGAAGCGCTGGGTTGCTTCGGCGTCACGGCCGCGGGTCGAGACAATCTCGCCACGGTCGAGGAACGCGTCGGAAACCGAGATCGCCTGATCGAGCAGGCCGCCCGGATTGTTGCGCAGGTCGATGACATAGCCCTTGAGCTTGTCGTTGGTGATCTGCGTCGAGATATCGCCAATCGCCTTCTTCAGGCCATCGGTGGTCTGCTCATTGAACTGCGTGATGCGGATATAGCCGATGTCTTCGCCTTCGACGCGCGAGCGCACCGAGCGGACGCGGATGACATCGCGCACAATTGAAACTTCAATCGGCTTTTCGACGCCCTTGCGGGAGATTTTCAGGTTGATCTTGGTGTTGACCAGACCGCGCATCTTTTCGACCGCCTGATTGAGCGTCAGGCCCTGCACGGCTTCGTCATCGAGATGGGTGATGATATCGCCGGCGCGCACGCCAGCTTTCGCAGCCGGGGTTTCGTCGATCGGGGCGACGACCTTCACGAGGCCATCTTCCATGGTGACTTCGATGCCGAGCCCGCCGAACTCGCCGCGCGTCTGCACCTGCATGTCGCGGAAGCTCTTGGGGTCCATGTAGCTCGAATGCGGATCGAGGCCCGACAGCATGCCGTTGACCGCCGACTCGACCAGTTTCGAATCATCCGGCTTCTCGACATAGTGCGCGCGGACGCGGTCGAAGATATCGCCGAACAGGTTGAGCTGCCGGTAGGTGTCCGCGGCAGCGGCGCTGGCGCTCGTGCCGATCCACAGCCGGGGCTGGGTCGCCAGCAAGGTCATTGCCGCGCCTGCCAAAACACCGACGAGAAGCAGAGGAGTCTTGCGCATCATCCGCGTACCTTTTCGATTTCAGTCATGGCCCACCAAGGAGCCGGGTCAATTGGGGCGCCGTCTTTTCGAAACTCGATATAAAGCACTGGCTGGTTCGAGCCAGTCAAAATAACGGATGCAACTTGCGGGCCACTCCCCATAACGGCGATTGGCTCCCCCGTCAGCACAAACTGTCCAACCTCGACGGAATTGTGATCCATGCCCGCCAGCAAGACAAGATATCCGTCGCCGGGGTTCAGGATCAAAAGTTGGCCATAGGAACGGTAAGGCGCCGCATAGGCGACCCACCCGTCGCAGGGCGCGGTTACCTGCGCACCGGGCCGCGCCGCAACCGAGATGCCTCTTTCATTGCCACCGAGGCCATCGGATACACCGAAATCGCGCGTTTTTACGCCATTAACCGGGAGCCTCAGCATACCTTTGGCGGCGCTGAACGCGATGGCCGGGTTAAGACGGCCAGGATCCCTGAGCGCAGCAAGTCCGGCCTTCGCATCTTCGGGGCCCCGCGCCGCTAATCTTGCCGAGCGAATCGCCGGATCGAGGCCCTGCTCCAGCCTTGTAATCAGGTCCTTCAGGCTGTCGGCCTGACGGCCCAGCAACGCAGCGCGCTGGCGCTCGGCGTCGCGTGATTTTTCCATCTCACCCTGACGGCGCTGACGCTCGTCGATCAGTGCGGTCATGCGGCCGCGGTCATCCGACATCGCCGCGAGATCCGATGTCAGCCGCTCACGCTCCGACGCGATTTCCTTGCGCACGTTCAGCAGGCCGGTGAGACCGTTCGCGATGGATTCCGCTTCGCGACGCATGTCCGGCAGGATCGCACTGAGCATCATCGCAGTACGCAATTGTTCAAGCGCGCTGTCGGGCTTCACCATCACCGCTGGCGGCGGACGGCGGCCGATACGCTGGAGCGCGGCAAGGATTTCCGAAATCGCGTCGCGCCGCTCATCGAGCGACGTGCGCAACGCGCGTTCGCTGTCGTCGAGCGGCCCAATTCGCTTTTCCGTACTGGATATGCGGTCTTCCACATCTCGAATGCGCATTGCGGTATCGATCAGGGATTGATTGAGCTTGCGGCGTTCTTCGCCGCTCGCATCGAGGTCGGCGTCGATCTTGCGCGCGGCCTCTGCGGCTTTCTTCTGTTCGGCGCGAACGTTGTCGAGTTCAAGATCGCGCTGCCTGACGGTTTCGAGACTGGTTGCAGCTTTTGGCTGCTGCGCCATCGCCACGCCGCCGATCACAAGCGACAGCAGCACACCGGCCCCGGCGCTTATGCAGGCTGGCCGCGTTGCCAGCACACGATGTCGAATGTTGAAAGTACCGATCAAACGGTGCTGCCCGTTTTGTGAATCAAAGTATGCCGCCAGACATCAGGCACATCTACGCCGATATTGAGGCACACGGCCTGACAAATGCGTGATCTTTATGGGGTCCTGCCGCGCTTCACGAGCGGTGATAGGGATGGCCCGACAGGATCGTAATTGCACGGTAAAGCTGCTCCAGCAGCATGATTCGCACAAGCTGATGGGGCCAGGTGGCGGTACCGAACGACCACGTCAGCTCGGCCGTGGACTTGAAGGCAGGCGACAACCCATCGGCGCCGCCGATCGCGAAAACGGTGGCCGTCCGGCCGCCATCCTTCCAGCGACCGAGCATACCGGCAAACTCCTCGCTGCCGAGCGACGTCCCCGTTTCATCGAGCGCGATGCGCACGATGTTGTCGTCGGCGATATGCTTGAGCAATCCCGCGCCTTCCTCTGTCATGCGATCTTCCGCACGCTGCGCCCGGCTCTCCGCGATCTCCATGACATCGATCGAGCGGAATCCGAGCGAACGCCCGGCCTTGGCGGCGCGGTCGCGGTAACGCTCGGCGAGTTCGCGTTCCGGCCCGGCTTTCAGACGTCCGACGGCGGCAACGGCTAACCGCATGAGATAAACCCTAGCTGGCGCGCCGCGGACCCGCGGTGCCCGCCCACATTTTCTCGAGGTTGTAGAAGGTGCGGACTTCGGGGCGGAACACATGCACGATGGCGTCGCCGGCATCGATCAGCACCCAGTCGCAATTCGCCATGCCTTCGACCTTGGCGCGGACGCCGGCGGCACGCAGCCCTTCGACGACGCGATCCGCGATGGAGCCGACGTGGCGGTTCGAGCGGCCAGTCGTCACGACCACGTAATCGACTTCCGACGCCGTGCCCTTGAGATCGATGGTGATGGTGTCTTCGGCCTTCATGTCTTCGGCCTGGGCCAGAATAACCTTCAGGACACCTTTGGCATCGGGATAGGTCTTGCCTGCCGGCTTCGCCGGCGCTGCTGCGGGCTTGCCTTTGGTTGCAACCGCCTTGGCTGGCGCAGGCTTCGCCAGCGTCGCTTTGGCAGGCGGAGTTTTGGCAGGCGCGGGTTTAACCGGCACGGCCTTTTTGACGGGCACAGCCTTGGCCTTTTTGGCTTTGGCCGGTTTTGCTGCAACAGCCTTTGCTCGCGTGGCCTTGGCTGCGGGCTTCGTTTTGGCGCGGGTGGCGCGCACGGGGGTCTTGGTCAAATCGGAAACCTGTTCTGTAACGTGAGGACAATGAGTTCAAATAAGCGAGGTATTTGCTGGATCAAGATAGTCATGGGCAGGCCGCGGTTTCAACCGCAACCCGTTTTGGACGGCATATATTCGGGCCGCGCGGCCTTGCAAAAGCGAAAACGCCTCACGGCTTGGCCTTGTTGCGCAATGCGGTCGAGGACAGCGGCGACTTCAGCCCGTGCAGGAATACCCAGGCCGGCGCCTTGCGATAGGGCAGCGCCCGCGCGTTCTCCTCGCGCAGCCGCCGGTGCGCCAGCGCATGTCCCACCACGCCTTGCGAGGCATAAAGGCTCGGCCCCAGACGATCCACCACGGCAATCGGCACCATATCGGCAATGCCGCGCCATTTTTCCCAGCGGTGAAAGCTGCGCAGGTTGTCCGCACCCATGATCCAGACGAAGTTCACGCCGATGCAGCGGCGGCGGATGTAGGCGATGGTATCGTAGGTGTAGCGCGTGCCGATGTCGGCCTCAAAGCCGGTAACATGAATGCGCGGGTGAGGCGTCATGGCGCGGACGGCGGCGATGCGCTTTTCCAGCGGAACCAGATGCCGCGTGTCTTTCAGCGGATTTCCCGGCGTCACCATCCACCACACGGCGTCGAGATCGAGCCGCTTCATGGCGAGCAAACAGGCAGCGAGGTGCGCCTGATGGGGCGGATCGAAGGTGCCGCCGAACAGCCCGATCTTCTGGCCGCGGGCGTGCGGCGGCAACACGGTCACGGCCTGATCTGCCCCGTTCCGCGCACGCGGTACTTGAAAGTGGTGAGTTGTTCGACGCCGACCGGGCCGCGCGCATGCAGCCGGCCCGTCGCAATACCGATTTCCGCGCCGAAGCCGAACTCGCCGCCATCGGCGAATTGCGTCGAGGCATTGTGCAGCACGATGGCCGAATCGACTTCGTTGAGGAATTTTTCGGCGACAGCCTTGTCGTCGGTGATGATCGCATCGGTGTGATGCGAGCCGTGGCTTTCGATATGCGCAATCGCACCATCGACGCCATCGACCACCTTCGCCGCAATGATCGCATCGAGAAATTCCGTCGCCCAGTCGGCTTCCGACGCCGGCTTGACGCGCGCATCGACGTTGCGGGTATCGGCATCGCCGCGCACTTCGCAACCGGCGTCGAGCAGCATCTTCACCAGCGGCGCGAGTTGGGATTGCGCCTTGCGATCCACCAGCAGCGTTTCCGCCGCGCCGCAGACGCCGGTGCGGCGCAGCTTCGCATTGAGCAGAATGGTCCTGGCCATATCGGGGTTCGCAGCGCCGTCGATGTAGATGTGGCAGTTGCCGTCGAGATGCGCGAACACCGGCACCCGCGCTTCGGTCTGCACACGCGCGACCAGTCCCTTGCCGCCGCGCGGCACGATCACATCGACATTGCCGTCGAGGCCGCCGAGCATCAGTCCGACCGCGGCGCGGTCGCGCGTCGGCACGAGCGAGATCGCGGCTTCCGGCAGACCGGCGGCGCGCAGGCCAGCGACCAGCGCGGCATGAATCGCCTGCGAGGAACGGAAACTGTCGGAGCCGCCGCGCAGGATCACCGCGTTGCCGGCCTTGAGGCACAACGCGCCGGCATCGGCCGTCACGTTCGGGCGGCTCTCGTAGATCACACCGATGACGCCGAGCGGCACGCGCACACGCGCGATGGTCATGCCGTTCGGGCGGGTCCAGCTTTCGAGTACCGCACCGACCGGGTCCTTGAGCGCACGCACCGCATCGACACCGTCGGCTATTGCCGCGACGCGCTTGTCGTCGAGCGTGAGCCGGTCGAGGTAGGCGGCCGTAGCACCGCCTGCGCGAGCTTCGGCGACGTCTTCCAGGTTGGCCGCGAGGATCGCTGCACTGGCCGACCGCAGTTCGGCCGCCATAGCAGCCAAAGCGGCGTTCTTTCTGGTCTCCGACGCAAGCGCCAGCACGCGCATCGCAGCACGCGCCTGCACACCGATTTCCGCCATGATTACAGCGACATCGGCAGAGTTATCCACAGCCTTGAAGGGCGCGTTCACGGGCGACATTCTTTCGTCATGGCGCGTTTCTACCATGTCCGTCGTTGTCCAGCGAGGCGGCTTTGGGGCCGGATTTCCGGCAGCCTTAAGCGGGGTTTTTCCCCGTAATCCCCAGGGCCTCGAGTTCCCCCGCCGGCGCAAGGAACCGTTAAGCCCCGGCGCGCATTTCTAAAGGGACGGTTTTAGTAGCCCGAACAAGCAGGAGTTCAGCTTATGGGTGGCAACAGTTTGCCAAAGCACATTCCCGACGGCACGCGCTACATCATCGAAGGCCGCCCCGATAAGTCCGGCAAGATGCAGATCGTGTCGCGTCAACTGATCCTGCCGAACGGTCAGGAGATCGACCTCACCGGCAAGAGCTTCGATCGCCCGCGCGCGGCGACCCGCATCAAGCGCGTCAAGCGCAAGGGCAGGACGCGCTAGGCAATCCGCGCGCCAGGCTCTTCACGCACAGTCCCGCGCCATGGCAAACTGACGCCATGGGGACGCATTCGGCGACGATCTACAAAATCCTGAGCGGCGAAGCATGGCGCGAGGCTGAACGCAGCGGCGTCTATCACGGCTCCTCCGACGACACGCGCGACGGCTTCATCCACTTCTCGACCGCCGAACAGACGCCCGGCACCTATGACAAATATTTTTCCGGCAAACCTGATTTGATCCTGGCCGCCATCGATGTGGAGGCGCTGGGCGACGCCTTGAAGTGGGAGCCGTCACGCGGCGGCGCGCTGTTCCCGCATCTCTATGGTGACTTGCCCTTGTCCGCGGTGCTGTGGTCGCGCGTACTCGTCTCGGTCGATGACGTGAGACAGCTCCGGCAATAACAAGCGCCCGTCATGTCCGGGTTCGGCAGCCGCGGTGCTTCATCGCACCAGCACGCTCCCGGATTGCATTCCATCGGCGCGTTGCAACGGCTGCAATGAATGTTCATGGCATCAGGCCGCGGGTCTGTCCGGTGAAGGTGCAGGCATCGCAGGCGGCAAGGTCTGGCGGAACACCGGCTTCCAGAAGCCCGCGCTCCAGCCGGCGATCAGCCAATAGCAAACGCCGGCGACCAGCCCCATCAGTAAAATGAGCTTCGGTTCCTGGAACAGCTTTTCGGAATTGCGTGGCCATCGACCAGCATCCAGCCGATCCATGCCGACAGCACGCCATTGCCGATGTGAAAAATCCACGAGCGCACGGCGAAGAATTCCGACACCAGAATGCCGATGAACGCGGGTGACAGCATCAGCAACGCGCCGCCGACCAGTACCATCAATATCCATGGCGCGAAGAAAAACACGCCGAGCGCATAGCCCGGCGAATCCGGGTGCGAAAGGACGTAAGCGGAAAAATCGTTCCATTCGCCGATCAGCATGACCAGCAAGCCAACAGCCACGGCAACCGCGATGCCGATGGGCACCAGCAGGAAGCGCAGGATGAAACGGCCGAGGATCATTGCGCACCTGTCCGAATTTTAAGCCCGTCGCTTCTTATCCCTCCCCGTTTGCGGGGAGGGATTACTCCGTCATCGACATCGCCCGCAGCGCCATGCGTTCGCGCGCCGAGAGCTTTTCCGTCTCGCTCTTGAGCTGACCGCAGGCGGCAAGAATATCGCGGCCGCGTGGCGTGCGCACCGGCGACGAATAGCCGGCGTTGAAAATCACTTCGGAGAATTTCTCGATCTGGTCCCAGTCCGAACATTCATACTTCGAGCCCGGCCACGGATTGAACGGAATGAGATTGATCTTGGCGTGCATGCCCATGACGAGCCGCACCAGCGCGCGCGCATCGTCGAGCGAGTCGTTGATGCCCTTGAGCATGACGTATTCGAACGTAATGCGCCGCGCGTTTGAGAGCCCCGGATAATTGCGGCAGGCGTCCATCAATGCGGCCAACGGATACTTGCGATTGAGCGGCACCAGTTCGTTGCGCAACTCGTCGCGCACCGCATGGAGCGACACCGCGAGCATCACGCCGATTTCCTCGCCCGCGCGTTCGATCAGCGGCACCACACCGGAGGTCGAGATCGTGACCTTGCGCCGCGAGATGCCGATGCCGTCGCCGTCGGTGACGATCAGCAGGGCGTCCTTCACCGCATCGAAATTATACAGCGGCTCGCCCATGCCCATCATGACGACGTTGGTGACGTAGCGCCCGCCATCCAACGGCACGATGCCATCGGTCGGCGGCGTGCCGCCTTCCCAGTCGCCGAGACGATCGCGCGCGACCAGAATTTGTCCGACGATTTCGCCAGCGGTGAGATTGCGCACGAGGCGCTGCGTGCCGGTATGACAGAACGAGCAGGTCAGCGTGCAGCCGACCTGGCTCGACACACACAACGTGCCGCGCCCGGTGTCGGGGATATAGACGCACTCGACTTCGTGCGGACGCTCGCCGGGATTTTCGCTCGGCAATCGCAGCAGCCACTTGCGCGTGCCGTCGGCGGAAACCTGTTCGGCGACGACTTCCGGCCGCGCCACGGTGTAACGCTCGGCAAGCTGCGCACGCAGTTCCTTGGAGATGGTGGTCATCTCCGCGATCTCGCGAACACCGCGCACGTAGATCCAGTGCCAGAGCTGCTGCACCCGCATCTTGCGCTGCTTCTCCGGCACGCCGGCAGCGCCCAGCGCGTCGGCAAGCTCGGTGCGCGTCATGCCGACAAACGAAGGTCTGTCGGGCGCGACGTAGCGCTCGAGTGCGATTTTCTCGATGGGGGCGGCGGTCTGAAGGTCGGCAATCTGAAGGTTGGTCATGGGGCTTTAAATAGGCCGGAGCAGCGTCCGGCACAAACATTGGATGAAGCGATAATGCCGAAAAAATAAGGCCCGGCTTTGGCCGGGCCTCGTTTCAGGCTTCTGCAGCCAGATCAGTTCAAATTACTTGCATTCCTGCCCGGCGCGGTCGAGCGCCTGGGCGAGGCCCTTGAGGGCGTAGGTATCGGTGGTCTTGGTGCCGCGGGCCGATTCACCCTTCACCACCACGTCGGCGCCCTTGCGGAGCGACTCGATGAGCTTGCCTTCTTCGACGGCGTTCTTGATCCAGGCGCCGTCGTTCTGGGTATACATCGCGTACCTGGCGCTGCCGATTTCGACGAGCGCCTCGGACGACGGCTTCAGGCCATAGCCAAGAATGACCGAAACCTCGTTGCTGACTTTCTCAGCCGGACGCGTGGAAATAAACATATAGGCCGGATCGCGCGGACGGTTCGGCGGCTCGGTCGCGCCCTTGGCGGGCTTTGCCAGCGCGAAGCAGATCTTGTTGCCGCTGGGGCTTGCGGTATACGCGCCCCAGTCGCCGAACTGGCCCAGCAGCGAGGGCTGTGCAGCAGCGGACATCGTCTGTTCGGTTTTCTTGCTCTGGGCGAGTGCCGGCGACGAAGCCATCATTGCGACAGCACCAACAGCCAGAAGCAGTTTGTAATTTCGGTTCATCGGACCTCGCTCAACACATGGCAGATGTGCCAGATGATTGATGTAACGAACAGCCGCACTGTATTTGAACAAAGGCAGCACCGGCAATGCAAAGCCGGCACGACACGACATACGCCGTGAATTAATCTTAATGTGGCAGGCATCAAGCGCGGCGTTTTCGAGGCAACACCTTACCGGCGCAAATAAGCCCGCCAAATCTGGCTGATTCAGGACTCTTCGTTAAGCCCGCTGCCGATGGTGCGCCGTGCTGCATCGCGATGCGCCGGCGTGATGTGCGCTGCAAACAGCCGGATGACGCCGGCCAGCATCGCGGCATCGTCGGTAAAGCCGAGGATCGGCAGCATGTCGGGGATCACATCGAATGGCAGCACGAAATAGCCGATGGCGCCGACCAGTGCGGCCTGCACATGGCGTGGCGTCCCGCGGTCGAACGCGCAGTAGTAGGCCGCCAGCAGATCCTCGACGAACGGCAGGGACACCGCAACCTTGCGCAGCTTCGGCCAGAACGTGCGCTGCACGCGCTGCTCGTCTTCCGGTTTGAAACTGGCGGTTTCGTCGGTCATCGCATCCTCGGGATACCGCGGCGGAAAATCCAGGCCCCCGCCGCTCCGCGACATCACATAGGCAGCGTGATCGTCCGCGATAAGGCCTGCGCCTAAGCCGCCGCGATGCGGTTCATCGCCTCGGCGAGCTTGATGTCGAGTTCCGTGACACCGCCCGCATCGTGGGTCGATAGCGTGACGTCCACGTTCTTGTAGACGTTGAACCATTCCGGATGGTGGTCCATCTTTTCCGCGACCAAT
Source organism: Hyphomicrobiaceae bacterium (assembly GCA_947472885.1). Lineage (GTDB taxonomy): Bacteria > Pseudomonadota > Alphaproteobacteria > Rhizobiales > Xanthobacteraceae > CANJBX01. The sequence goes on along the minus strand of CANJBX010000027.1, from coordinate 4,388 downwards.
GCGGCGCGGGTCATGAAGCCGAACGCGGTGTTGAAATCCTTGAACACGAACTTCCGCATGATGGCGTCGCGGCCCGCCACTTCGCTCCAGCCCGCGAGCTTCGCCAGCGCCGCCTTGCGGGCATCGGCCGTCAGTTTTGTACGCATTTTCTGTCCTCCAGGGCACCTAGGGCCGCCTTCCGGCAGCCCGGCCATTAACTATAGCATCGCGATGTTTCGGCCGCTTTTTGGGCCAGATCCATACCCGGATTCAGCAGTCAGAATGCGGCCTTCCACACCTTGAGCCGTGCCGGAACAGGAGCGGATGGCAGACCGCTGGCATCAAGTTGATGGCTTCGCCCCGTAGTTAAGTTTGCCGGCACCATGGTAGGATTAGCCATGTCGGAGCCCGGCCCCAACGCATTCGAACTCGCCAGGTTTGTCTGGCTCAAGCAGTTCTTTCGCCGCAAGCGGAGCGAGAAAGTGCACGAACACGAAGCGTCTTCGATCAGCACCAAGCACCGCCTCGTCTCTGCGCGCGGCATCGATCTCGACTCGATCGAAAACATGATGAACCGCCGCCTGCACATGATCTGGGTGCGGCACACCTGGTTCGTGAGTATCCTCGGAACGCTTTTGTTCATCGGCCTTATCGGGCTGACGATTTTTCTCACCACCAAGCCGACGGAATTGCGCATCGCGGTCGGTCCCGCCGGCAGCGACGATGTTCGCTTCGTTGAAAAACTCGGCGCGCACCTCGCCAAAGAGCATAACGCGCTGCGCGTGCGCGCCCTGACGATGAACGGGCCGGTGAACGTCACCGACATTCGCAGCAAGCCTGATTTCGATCTCGCCGTCGTGCGCGGCAACATGGCGTTGTCAACCGACTGGCCGGTGGTCGCCATTCTGCGCCAGAACGTCGTCGCGCTGATCGTGCCGCCGGAAAGCGCTCGCGTACCGCTGCCGGTCAAAGCTGCTGCTCCGCCGCCCAAGCCTGCGAAGGGCAAGCAGGCAAAAGCCACGCCGGCCAAAGCAAAGGCGGCGAAAGCCAAGGACGACGATGACGACGATGCCAGTCCGAAAAAGAAGGACGGGCCAAAAGTCAGCGATCTTCCGGGTAAACGCATCGGAATCGTGACCTCGACCGACGGCGGGCCGGAGTTGCTGGACGTCATTTTGACCCACTACGGTGTGCCGAAAGACAAGGTTCAGACCGTCCAGCTCGCGCAGGCCGAACTCAAAAGCGCGATCTACGACCGGAAGGTCGATGTGGTTCTGGTTGCCGGACCGCAGACCGGCAAGGTGATCGAGGAAGCCGTGAGGGCCGCGTCGTCGGCGACGGAAGGCCCGAGCTTCATCGAGATCGATCAGGCCGAAGGTATCGGCAAGCGTTTGCCGCCCTACGACTCCATTGAAATTTCCGCGGGCGCGTTCGGCGGCGTGCCGCCGCAACCGAGTGAAAAACTCACCACGCTCGCCTATCCGCTTTATCTCGTCGCGCGCCGCAACTTCAGCGAAGACAAGATCGCGCAGTTCTCGAAATTCCTCTACGCCTCGCGGCAAGGGCTGACCTACGAGCTGCCCGGCGTAATCGCCATCGAGTCGCCATCGACCGACAAGGATGCCGCTGTCGTCGTGCATCCCGGCACCGCCGCCTATCTCGGCGACAATCTCAAGACCATATTCGACAAGTACGGCGACCAGATTTTCTACGGGCTGCTGATTTTCCCGATCATCGGTTCGGCGCTTGGCGGCGTCGCCGGATATTTCCGCGCCGACAAGAACACGCAACGCATTCGCCAGCTCCACCGCCTGCTGCAGCTGGTGAAGCGTGCGCGCACCGTCACTTCGGTCGATGAACTGGACAAGCTCCAGGACGAGGCCGACACAATTTTGGGCGAAACGATCCAGCAGACCGAACGCGGGGCGCTGGACGAAATGGGGCTGGCAACCTTCGCGCTGGCCATCGATCAGGCCCGCCATGCCCTGTCCGAGCAGCGGACGCTGCTGGTGCTTCGGCCCGAAAACGTCCCCCAGCACCACACCACGCCCAAAGGCCACACCGCCGCCGCTGCGGAATAGGCCCGGCGGCGGCCCAAAGCCGCCAAAATTGCCGAAAAATGGCCATTTACCGCGAAACCAGCCGTTCGCCGATTGTTGGCGAAACTCATTGCCTCCGGGGCATCCGTGACTATATTGCGCCGCAATAGCATCGTTTCTTGGCTGCGCAGGATTGCCGCGTTCGAGTTCCTTTAACTCGGGGCGTGGCAATCCTGCGCAGCTTTGGAATACCCCCAACCGCCGGCCATTTCGGATCACTCATGAATCTGCGCAACATCGCCATCATCGCCCACGTCGACCACGGCAAAACCACGCTGGTCGATCGCCTGCTCCAGCAGTCGGGCACCTATCGCGACAACCAGCGCCAGGTCGAGCGCGCGATGGATAGCAACGATCTCGAAAAAGAACGCGGCATCACGATCCTCGCCAAGGCGACGTCGATCATGTGGCATGACACGCGCATCAACATCGTCGATACGCCGGGCCACGCCGACTTCGGCGGCGAAGTCGAGCGCATCCTGAACATGGTCGATGGCGCGCTGGTGCTGGTCGATGCCGCCGAAGGCCCGCTGCCGCAAACCAAATTCGTGGTGTCGAAGGCGCTCAAGATGGGCATGAAGCCCATCGTCGTCATCAACAAGGTTGACCGTCCCGACGCACGCCCGAGCGAAGTCGTCAACGAAGTGTTCGATCTGTTCGCAGCGCTCGACGCCACCGACGAACAGCTCGACTTCCCGATCCTCTACGGTTCGGCCAAGCAGGGCTGGATGTCGGAGAGGCTCGAAGGTCCGCAGGATCAGGGCATGACGCCGCTGTTCGAACTCGTGCTCAAGCATGTGCCGGCGCCGACCGTCGAAGAAGGTCCATTCCGCATGCTCGGCACGATCATGGAAGCCAACCCCTACCTCGGCCGTATCATCACCGGCCGTATTTCGTCGGGCTCGGTGAAGCCGAACCAGCAGGTCAAGGTGCTTGAGCGAGACGGCAAGCTCGTTGAATCAGGCCGCGTTACCAAAGTGCTGGCGTTCCGCGGCCTAGAGCGCGTGCCGGTCGATGAAGCGACCGCCGGCGACCTCGTCGCCATCGCCGGTCTGCCGGACGCGATGGTCGCGCACACGATCTGCGATCCTTCCGTTGAAATACCGATCCAGGCACAACCGATCGATCCGCCGACGCTGTCGATGACATTCCGCGTCAATGATAGCCCGCTTGCCGGCACCGAAGGCGACAAGGTGACGAGCCGCATGATCCGCGACCGCCTGCTGCGCGAAGCAGAAGGCAACGTCGCTCTGCGCGTTCGTGAATCCGACGACAAGGACTCGATGGAAGTCGCCGGCCGCGGCGAATTGCAGCTCGGCATCCTGATCGAAACCATGCGACGTGAAGGCTTTGAAGTCTCGGTTTCACGCCCGAAAGTGCTGCTGCGCAAGGACGAAGCCGGCAATCTGGAAGAGCCCATCGAAGAAGTCGTGATCGACGTCGATGAGCAGCATTCCGGCGTTGTCGTGCAGAAAATGTCGGAACGCAAAGCCGAAATGACGGAACTGAAGCCGTCGGGTGGCGGCCGTGTGCGTCTGGTGTTCCATGCGCCGACGCGCGGCTTGATCGGCTACCAGGGCGAATTGCTGACCGATACGCGCGGCACCGCCATCATGAACCGCCTGTTCCACGCTTACGCACCTTACAAGGGCGACATTCAGGGCCGCCGCAACGGCGTGCTGATTTCCAACGAGCAGGGCGAAGCAGTCGCCTACGCCATGTTCAAACTGGAAGACCGCGGCCCGATGATGATCGAACCCGGCTGGAAAGTTTATAAGGGCATGATCGTCGGCGAGCACACCCGCGACAACGACCTTGAGATCAATGTCCTCAAGGGCAAGCAGCTCACCAACATCCGCACCACCTCGAAGGACGAAGCGGTACGCCTGACGCCGCCGATCAAGATGTCGCTCGAAAAGGCGCTGGCCTACATCGAGGACGACGAGCTGGTCGAAGTGACGCCGAAGTCGATCCGCCTGCGCAAGAAGTTCCTCGATGCGGGCGAGCGCAAGCGCAACGAAAAGGCCAAGACGGTCGAAACCGTCTAACCCCTTCACGCGACAAAAAAATCAAAGCCGCCTGAGAGAAATCTCAGGCGGCTTTTTTATTTGGGACAGCAAAAGACGGTGCCAGCGGTCGGGCTTTCAGGCCCTCTTTGACTTTAAGCCCGCATTCCCCGGATGACGCTCTGATTTTCGCAACGCTCACGCCGATTCAGATATAGGTATCAGCACCTTATCCTGGATCGAGCGAGGCGATCATGGCGCACCCAGCGGGTGACACGGGATCGGACGCTGCTCGGCTCAATTT
>CANJBX010000026.1 GCA_947472885.1 Hyphomicrobiaceae bacterium | reverse complement strand
GCGTTCGGCGGGTGGAGCAGGGTGCGGTCTGGCGGGCGATGCACGCAGCATCATACGCCAGCGGTTTCGGGTACCGCCCGGGCGCAAGCCCTGCCGGGAGCCGGCTGACGGAGAGGCGCGCAGGCATTGTCTGGCGTGTCTCACGAAAAGCGCGGTCCGAACCTGGGAAAAGCCGCAGGTGGAGCGCCGGAAGGCGCGGCGGCTCTTTTGCCGGAGACGCCCCGCGCGCCAATGCGCGGACTTGTTACGGTTGCGCCCTCCGGCGCTCCGCTCCCCTCGATATTGTCGGGGGAGGACCCGCCTTCGCCAAGGCTTCGGCGGGGCAAGCGGAATGCAGGCGCGCCCGCGCCTCCCAAAAAACAGGGCTGATGATGCTTGGCTGTTTGAAAAATCAATCGGTGGTGCGCTTACGAAAATGCGTCAGGGATGCACAAACGTAGCCAAGAACTCGAATACCCTCTCCCCTTGAGGGAGAGGGTCGCGGGAAGCGCGGGGTGAGGGGTCAGTGCAGGCTGCGCATCCAGACCCCTCACCCGGCTCGCCATAGCGCGTCGAAGACGCACGTAAACGCGCTTATGGCTCGCCACCCTCTCCCTCAAGGGGAGAGGGTATCCGAGCAAGCCCATCGAGGAAGTCCATCGAGGAAGCCTGATGGCGTTGACTTTGGCCCTGCCGTCCGCGACACCATTTCCGCAACAGAACGTGAGAAAATCCGGGGTTTTAAATGTCCAACGACCAGCTTGCCCGCATCATCGACGACGCCTTCGAGAAGCGCGACGGCATCAATGCCCAGACCGGGGGCGAAGTGCGTGACGCCGTTGAAGCCGCGCTCAACCTGCTCGATTCCGGCAAGGTCCGCGTCGCCGAAAAGCAGGCCGACAAAAGCTGGAAGGTCAACCAGTGGCTCAAGAAGGCCGTGCTGCTGTCGTTCCGCCTCAACGACATGAGCATGATCGGCGGCGGCGCAAACGCCGCGCCGTCGTGGTGGGACAAGGTGCCGCTGAAGTCCGAAGGCTGGACAGCTGAGCAATACAAGGCCGCGAATTTCCGCGCCGTGCCGGGTTCGGTCGCGCGCCGCTCGGCCTATATCGCGCCGGGCGTGATCCTGATGCCGTCGTTCGTCAACCTCGGCGCCTATGTCGATACCGGGACGATGGTGGATACCTGGACCACGGTCGGCTCCTGCGCGCAGATCGGCAAGAACTGTCACCTCTCCGGCGGCGTCGGCATCGGCGGCGTGCTGGAACCGTTGCAGGCCGGTCCGGTCATCATCGAGGACAACTGCTTCATCGGCGCGCGCTCGGAAGTCGCCGAAGGCGTGATCGTGCGCGAAGGCGCGGTGCTGTCCATGGGCGTGTTCCTCGGCGCCTCGACCAAGATCGTCGACCGCGAGAGCGGTGAAGTGTTCATCGGCGAAGTGCCGGCCTATTCGGTGGTCGTGCCGGGTACCCTGCCGGGCAAGAACGCTTCGGCGCCGTCGCTCTATTGCGCCGTGATCGTCAAGCGCGTCGACGAGAAGACCCGCTCCAAGACCAGCATCAACGAGCTGTTACGGGACTAACCACCGTCGATGGGCGGGCTGCTTTTCGGATGACGCGTGTTTCGGTATGATGACATCGGCAATGATCGGGCGGGCAACACCATGACCTATCGGAATATCTACAACAGCTTCAGCGGACGTATGGGACGCAAGCAACTCTGGTTCGCGTTTGTGCCGCTGTTTATCGCGGCGTTTATCGTTCTCATGATCTCGCTGTATGCCGTGCGGGAGACCGATCTCTGGGTGTTCCGCTTCAATAAGGTCGTGGTCATGTTGATGGTTATGTATCCCGTGCTCGCGCTTGGCGTGAAGCGGCTGCACGATCGCGGCCGGCCGGGACATACCGTGGTCGCACTGGTTGTGCCGTGGCTGCTGCATCAGATCACGAATCTCGCGGAGTTTACCGGCGATCCACTCACCCGGAACTCGCTCGACCTGATTTTCTTTGCGGTCAATCTGCCAATCACCATCTGGTTCATCGTCGATCTCGGCATCCGTGCCGGCGAACCCGGCCCCAACCAGTACGGTCCCGAGCCGGTTGCTGCTGTCGTTGCGCCGGCCGAACCGCCTAAGCCGTAATTACGGATGTCCGCCGACCCCGTCGCCATCTGCCGCGATCTTCTGCGCTGCCCCTCCGTCACCCCGGCGGAGGGCGGGGCGCTTTCGTATCTCGAAAAGATTCTCAAAGCCGCAGGTTTTTCCGTTGAACGGGTGATGTTCAAGGAACCGGGTTTCGACGACATCGACAATCTCTACGCGCGTATCGGCACGGCCGCGCCGCACCTGATGTTTGCCGGGCACACCGACGTGGTGCCGCCGGGCGACGTCTCGAAATGGACGCATGATCCGTTCTCCGGCGACATCGCAAATGGCATGCTCTATGGCCGCGGCGCGGTGGACATGAAGGGCGGCATCGCCTGCTCGGTTGCCGCCGCGCTCGATTATCTCGCCGCGAATGGCGGCAAGCCGAAAGGTTCGATTTCTTTTCTCATCACGGGCGATGAAGAAAGCGTCGCGGTTAACGGTTCGATCAAGCTGCTGAAGTGGGTTGCGGAGAAGGGCGAGAAATTCGATAGCGCGATCCTCGGCGAACCAAGCAACCAGAAGGTATTGTTCGACACCATCAAGATCGGACGTCGCGGTTCGCAGAACGGCACGCTGGTCGTCAGCGGCAAGTCCGGCCACGTCGCCTATCCGCAGCTCGCCGACAATCCGGTGCGCCACATCGCGCGCATCATGGAGGCGTTGCAGACCGAACCGCTCGATCAGGGCACAGTCAATTTCGATCCGTCGAATCTCGAATTCACGTCGATTGATGTCGGCAACAAGACCGTCAATCTCATTCCCGATGAAGCCCGCGCGCGCTTCAACATCCGTTTCAACGATTGCCACACCCGCGCGAGCCTGCGTGCGCTGCTGGAAAGTCGGGCGGCGAAGGCTGCGGGCAAGGCGGCGTGGCGCTTTGAATGGGAAGGCTCGAACGCCGATGTTTTTCTCACAAAGCCGGGCCCGTTCATCGACATGGTCAGCGGCGCGGTTGAAACCGTCACCGGCAATCGTCCGACACTTTCGACGACCGGCGGTACTTCAGACGCGCGGTTCATCAAGGATTATTGCGAAGTCGTGGAGTTCGGCCTCGTCAACGCCACGATGCATTCAACTGACGAGCGCGTGCCGCTCGACGATCTCGTCAAGCTGACGGCGATCTATCGTACAGTGCTGGATCGCTACTTCGCGTAGCGCTCAGTAGTCCACCTTCACCAGATACAATCCGGCGGACGGCGCGACAGGTCCGCATTGCGTGCGATCACACGCCGCCAAAATACGCGCGACATCGTCGGTCGTCATCTTGCCATCGCCGACCTGCGCCAAGGTGCCGACCATCGAGCGCACCTGATGATGCAAAAACGACCGCGCTGAAACATTGACGTGGATCTCCTCGCCGGCGCGGGAAACATCGAACTTGTCGAGCGTCTTCACCGGCGACTTGGCCTGGCATTCGGTGGCGCGGAACGTCGTGAAATCGTGCTGGCCGACCAGTTTTTGCGCGGCTTCGTGCATCGCCTCGACATCGAGCGGTCGTGGCACGCGCCAGACGCGATCGCGATCAAGTGCAAGGTCGGCGCGGCGCGCAACGATGCGATAAAGATAATGGCGCTTCACCGCCCCATAGCGCGCTTCGAAATCGTCAGGCACGCGTTCGGCCGATAGAACAGCAATCGGATTTGGTCGCAGCTTCGCATTGATTGCGTCGCGCACCACGTCGGCTTCCCAGTCCTTTGTCAGATCGAGATGCGCAACCTGACCATAGGCATGAACGCCGGTGTCGGTTCTGCCTGCGCCATTGACGGCTACGCTCTCGCCTGAGAAAGCCTCAACCGCCTTCATCAACTCGCCTTGCACCGTGACGGCGTGATCCTGCACCTGCCAGCCGAAAAAGGCGGTGCCGTCGTATTCGATGGTGAGTTTGTAGCGCGGCATGATTCAGCCTAGCACGCTGCCGGCAGGCAATTGCGTGCCGCGCAGGAAGTCTTCCGCCTTCATCGCCTTCTTGCCGGCAAGCTGCAGTTCGACAATGCGCAAAGCGCCTTCGCCGCAGGGAATCGTCAATTTGTCATCCAGCACCGTGCCGGGTTTTCCCGAACCTTCACCCTTGGTCGTGCGCAGGACGCGCATGCGCGCGCCGTTCAGTTCGCACCACGCGCCGGGAAACGGCGATAGTCCGCGGCAATGATCGTGGACGTATTGCCACGGTCTCGTCCAGTCGATGCGGGTCTCGTTCTTGTCGAGCTTGGCAGCGTAGGTAACGCCCACATCGCTTTGCGGCTTGGTCGTCAGGGTGCTGCGCTCAAGCGCGCTGAGTGCCACGACCATCACGTCGGCGCAGATGCGCGCCAGCCTGTCGTGCAGGTCGCCCGCGGTCATGTCGGCGTCGATGGTGCAGCGGCCTTCCATCGCGACAGGCCCGGTATCGAGGCCTTCTTCCATCCGCATGACCATGACGCCGCTTTCGCTGTCGCCCGCCATGATCGCGCGGTTGATCGGCGCGGCTCCTCGCCACCGTGGAAGGAGCGACGCATGTCCGTTGAAACAGCCGAGTGGCGGCGCGTCGAGAATAGCTTTCGGCAGCAGCATCCCATAGGCAACCACGATGGCGGCGTCGGCGTTGTGGGCACGGAAGATGTCCTGCGCCTCCTCGGTCTTGAGTGTCTTGGGTGTGTAGACCGGCAGGTTGAAACCACGCGCAGCCTTGGCGACCGGCGTTTCCTGCAGGTCCATGCCGCGACCGGCGGGCTTCGGTGCGCGGGTATAGACCGCCGCCACTTCATGTCCGCGCTCCACGATCTCGAGCAGCGTCGGAACCGCGAAGTCCGGCGTGCCCATGAACACGAGGCGGAGTGCCATCAGTCCTCGGCCCGTTTTTTCGCCTTGGTGAATTTCTTGACGATGCGGTCACGCTTGAGCTTGGAAATGTGGTCGATGAACAGCACGCCATTGAGGTGGTCGATCTCGTGCTGGATGCAGGTGGCGTAGAGGCCGTCGGCTTCTTCCTCGTGGTGCTTGCCGTCGAGGTCCATGAACTTGAACTTCACGCGGGCCGGGCGCTCGACTTCCTCGTGAATGTCCGGGATCGACAGGCAGCCTTCCTCGTAGGTCGATATTTCATCGGACGACCAGGTGATCTCCGGATTGATGAAGACGCGCGGGTTCTTCATCTCTTCGGCTTCTTCGCCCTCTTCTTCGCCTTCGCTCTCGGCGTTTTCCTCAACCACGTCGCCTTCGTGCTTCCGCTTGCCGAGGTCCATGGTGACGATGCGCTTGGCCACGCCGACCTGGATCGCGGCGAGGCCGATGCCCGGCGCGTCATACATGGTCTCGAACATGTCCTCGACCAGCTTGCGGATTTCGGGCGTGATCTTGCCGACCGCGGCGGATTTGCTGCGGAGCTGGGCGTCGGGGAGAATAACCAAGGGTTTCAGTGCCATGGCCCGGTAGGTAAGCAATTCGGCGTGGGGAATCAACGCGCCCGGTCCGTGATCTTGCAGGGCACCGGCCGTTCGCTCTTCGTTCGCATTGGTTTCCGAATCGCGCTAGAAGGATTTCATGACCGAAACCATCCTGATTGCAGTTCTTTGCCTCCTCGCCGGCGCGGGCATCGCCGCGCTGGTGGTCCATCTCATGCGTGCGCGGGCCGACGACACCTCCGACGAGGCGCGGGCGGAAATCGCCGACCTCGCCCGCCAGCATGGCGACACCGCGGCGCGGCTGGAGGCGATGATCGGCATGCTCGGCAAGGGCCAGTCCCAGCTCCAGCACGCCGTCAACGAGCGGCTCGACCATGTGACCCACCGGGTCCAGCAGACGATGACGGACAACACCGAAAAGACGATTGAACAATTCCAGAGCGTGCAGGAACGCCTCGCTGTCATCGACGTGGCGCAGAACAGTATTTCCGAACTGACCAAGAATGCGCACAAGGGCATGGCCGACCTGACGACGCAGGTCTCGGCGCTGCATGGCGTGCTTGCCAACAAGCAGACGCGCGGCGCATTCGGCCAGCGCCAGATGGAAGCCATCCTTCAGGATGGTCTGACCAAGAACCAGTACGAACTGCAATACACCCTCAAGAGCGGCAAGCGGCCTGACTGCGTGGTGTTCCTGCCGGATCAGCGACCGCTGGTGATCGACGCCAAATTTCCGCTTGAGTCGATCACCATGTTTCGTGAATGCAAGACTGACGACGAACGCAAGGTGGCAGTCCAGCGCGTGCGGCAGGACGTCATGAAGCACGTCAGCGACATCGCCGAACGCTACATCGTGCCGGGCGAGACGCAGGATACGGCGCTGATGTTTGTGCCGTCGGAATCGGTTTATGCCGACCTGCACGACAGTTTCAGCGAAGTGGTCGAGAAGGCCTATCGCGCGCAGGTCATGATCGTGTCGCCGACCCTGCTGATGCTCGCCATCCAGGTGATCCGCCAGATCCAGAAGGATGCGCAGATGCGCGAAGCGGCGGACCATATCCGCACCGAGGTTGGTCACATCATGAAGGACATCAAGTTGCTTGGCGACCGCGTGCGCAAACTGCAGACCCATTTCGGCCAGACCTCGGAAGACCTCAACAATATCCTGATCTCGACCGGCAAGATTGAGAAGCGCGCCGGCAACATCGAGGGGCTCGAATTCGACGGCGAGGATGCGCCGTCGAATGTCATCCCGACACCGATCCGCAAGCTCGAAGCCGGCGAGTGACAAACACATGAGCGTCACGCCCGAAACTGCGCGCCCGTCGTTTGGTGACACGCTGGCGGTCTATCTCAAGCCTCGCGTGCTGATCGTCCTGTTTCTCGGATTTTCCGCCGGACTGCCACTCGCCTTGTCCGGCTCGACCCTGCAGGTATGGGCGGCGGAAAGTCAGGTCAATCTCAAGACCATCGGCCTGTTCGCCATCATCGGCACGCCTTACACGTTGAAATTTCTGTGGGCGCCGCTGGTCGATGCGCTCGATGTGCCGATCCTGTCGCAATGGCTGGGGCGTCGGCGCGGCTGGCTGATCTTCTCGCAACTGCTGCTGATCGTATCCATCGCGCTGCTCAGCCTGTGCGATCCGAAAACAGGTCCAGTGTTGCTGATCGCCGCGGCGCTGCTGGTGGCGACGGCGTCCTCGACGCAGGACATCGTGATCGATGCGTTCCGCGTCGAAAGCCTCCCCGAAAGCGAGCAGGCGGCCGGCATGGCGTCCTACGTCGCGGCCTATCGTGTCGCCAACCTGATCTCGACGGCAGGCGCGCTCTACATCGTGAGCGGCTTCGAGGTTGGTGCGGGAGTTGCGCGCGATACGTCGTGGATGCTCGGTTATCTCGTGATGGGTGGGCTTGTCGTCGTCGGCATGGTGACGTCGATCATCGCGACCGAACCGGAGTCATCGCTACTCGCCAAGGCCGAAGCCGCGCGCCACGCCGGCGAAAGCCGCATCAAGCGCGTGTTCGACACCGCACGCACGGCGTTCGCCGATTTCATGACGCGCGATCTGGCGCTTGCCGCGCTACTCTTCGTCGTCCTGTTCAAGTTCACCGATGCGCTGGCCGGCGCGATGACGGCGGCGTTCGTGATCGACATTGGTTTCACGCGCGTTGAATACGCGACAATCATCAAGGGTGTCGGCTTTGCTGCGACGATTGCCGGCGGTTTTGCCGGCGGCTTTGTCGCGCGCGCCTATCCGCTGGCGACGAGTCTATGGATCGGCGGCATCCTGCAGGCGCTGGCGAACTTCGGGTTCTCGTGGCAGGCAACGGTCGGGCACGATCCGGTCTGGCTGGCGGTGGCGATCTCGCTGGAGAATTTCACCAGCGCCATCGGCACGGTGATCTATGTCGCGTATCTCTCGGCGCTGTGCCAGAACCCGCTGCATACGGCGACGCAATACGCGCTGCTCACCGCATTGTCGGCATTCGGGCGCACGTATCTCTCGGCAACGGCGGGCTATATCGCGGAGGCGACCGGCTGGGTGTGGTTCTTCGCGATCTGTGCGGCGAGTGCGATACCGGGGCTGATGCTGCTCGCGTTCCTGCAATCGCGCGGGCACTTCGAGACGCTGGGGCAGCGCAGACTCTAGAACAACGTCCGCTGCTTGATCGCCGCCGACAGTGTGCCTTCGTCGAGATAGTCGAGTTCGCCGCCGACCGGAACGCCATGCGCGAGCCGCGTTACCTTGACGTTGGCTCCCCCCAGCATGTCGGTGATGTAATGTGCGGTGGTCTGGCCATCGACGGTGGCGTTGAGCGCCAGGATGATTTCCTTCACTTCTTCGCCATGCGCGCGTGCCACCAGCGCATCGATGGAAAGGTCCTGCGGGCCGACGCCGTCGAGCGGCGACAGCGTACCGCCCAGCACATGATAGCGCGCGTTGATGGCATGCGCGCGCTCCAGCGCCCACAGGTCCGACACGTCGGCGACGACGACGAGTACGGACTGGTCGCGCCGCGTGTCGATACAGACCGTGCAGGGGTTCTGCGTATCGATGTTGCCGCAGGTCTTGCATACGACAATCTTGTCGATGGCCACCTGCATGGCGGACGCGAGCGGCGACATCAGTTGTTCGCGCTTCTTGATGAGGTGCAATGCTGCGCGTCGCGCCGAACGCGGCCCGAGGCCGGGCAGGCGGGCGAGCAGCTGGATCAGGCGTTCGATCTCGGGGCCGGCAACGGCTGTTGGCATCGGCGGATCAGAACAGCTTGAGGCCGGGCGGGATCGGCAAGCCGCCGGTGAGGTCTTTCATCTTGTCCTGCATCAACGCGTCGGCCTTGCGGCGCGCGTCGGCGTAGGCGGCGACGATGAGGTCCTCGACGATTTCCTTCTCGTCCGCCTTCATCAGCGAGGCGTCGATCTGGATATGCTTCATGTCGCCCTTGGCGCTGAGCTTGACGGTGACAAGTCCGCCGCCGGAGGTGCCCTCGACCTCGAGCCGGTCCATCTCCGCCTGCATCTCCTCCATTTTGGATTTAAGCTGGGCGGTCTGTTTCATCATGCCAAAGATATCGGCCATTTATCTGCCCTCTTCGAAAGGCGGTTCGTCGTCGTCGCGCGGGGGCTCGCCGTCGTCGGCGACTACGCCGGGAATGTTGTAGTTGGCCGGCAGATCGGAGTCCTTGGCGCGGACCTTGACGATTTCCGCGCCGGGGAATTTCTGCAGCACGGCCTGCACCAGCGGATCGGCGCGCACGCCGCTCTCGGCTTCGGCGCGGCGGGCCTCGGCCTGCGACTTGACGGTGGCGTGACCCTGCTCGGCGGAAACAACCACCATCCAGCGGCGGCCGGTCCACAGCGACAGCTTGCGGCCGAGTTCGCCGATCACGGCCTTCGATGCGCTCGGCTCCAGCGCAATGTCGAGCTGGCCATCTTCGATACGCACCAGCCGCACATCGCGTTCCAGCACCAGGCGGGTCTGCACGTCGCGCTTTTCCGTCGCAAGTGCGATCAGTTCTTCGAACGTGTTGATGGCGCGCGCGGGTTCGGCCTGCACACCAACTTGTGGCGCGGCTTCCGGCTGGCTCATCATCGGTTGGTTCATCGGTGCCAGTGCCGCACGCGGTGCACCGCGCGGCGTATCCATGCGCGCCATCGAAAGACCGGCGCCGCCGCCGTTTGAAGCGCCGTTGGTGGCCGAAGGCGAAGTACGCGCGCCGGACGGCGGCAACGGTGCATCGCCATCGCCCGTCAGGCTGCGGATGACCTCGTCCGGCGTCGGCAGGTCTGCGGCGTAGGCAATCCGCACCAGCACCATTTCGGCGGCGGCAATCGCCTTGTCGGCGCCTTGCACTTCCGGCAGGCCCTTGAACAGCATCTGCCAGGCGCGGGAAAGAATACGCATCGACAGCGCCGCGGCGAAGCTGCGCCCGCGCACACGTTCGGCCTCGGTCAGCGAGCGGTCGTCGGCAACGCCCGGCACGATCTTGATGCGCGTCACAAGATGGGTGAATTCGGCAAGGTCTGCGATGACGACCGCAGGGTCCGCGCCGGAGTTATACTGGTCGCGCAGTTCCTTCAGCGCGCTGGCGGCGTCGCCCTTCATCAGCGACTCGAACAGGTCGATGACCCGTGTGCGATCCGCAAGGCCGAGCATCTGCCGCACGTCTTCGGCGCGGATCGTACTCTGGGTGTCGCCTTCGCTACCGGCGTGCGCAATGCCCTGATCGAGCAGCGAAAGCGAGTCGCGCACCGAACCTTCGGCGGCGCGCGCGATCAGCGCGACGGCTTCCGGCTCGATGGTGATGCCTTCCTTGCCGCAGATGCCTTCGAGGTGCTTGACCAGTTCGTCGGCCTCGATGCGGCGCAGGTCGAAACGCTGGCAGCGCGACAGGATCGTCACCGGCACCTTGCGGATTTCGGTCGTGGCGAAAATGAACTTGGCGTGCGGCGGCGGTTCTTCCAGCGTCTTCAGGAGCGCGTTGAACGCCGCGCCTGAGAGCATGTGAACCTCGTCGAGGATGTAGACCTTGTAGCGCGCCGACACCGGCGCGTAGCGCACGGCATCGTTGATCTGGCGAATGTCATCGACGCCGTTATGCGAGGCGGCGTCCATTTCCAGCACGTCAATGTGACGGCTGTCCATGATCTGCTGGCAGTGGATGCCTAGTTCCGGCATCTGGATCGTCGGGCCGGGAATGGAGTTGTCGGGAAGCTGATAGTTGAGCGCGCGGGCAAGGATGCGGGCGGTCGTGGTTTTGCCGACGCCGCGGACGCCGGTCAGAATCCAGGCTTGCGGGATGCGGCCGGTCTCAAACCCGTTCGAGATCGTGCGCACCATGGCGCTCTGGCCGATGAGATCGTCGAAATTGGAGGGGCGGTATTTGCGCGCCAGCACCCGGTAGCTCTGCGCTGCGGCTGCGGCCGGCGTTCCGTCGGCGGACGGTTCGCTGGCTGTATCTGCGGTGTCCGGGCGTGGTTTTTTGGCCATGGCAAATTCTTGGACGCGCAAATTTTGGAGTGTTAAGTGGGAGGCTGACGAGCGACCCAAGCCGGTCCTCGTTAGGGCTGCTTCCTTCCGGATCTGACCCGGTTGGCGAGTGGCTCGTCCACCGCCAACCTCCCATTTCTATATCGGCGGAACGGGTCTGGAATGCAAGCGGCTAAGGTTACAGGGGCGGAATAGTGGGAAGTTAGGTGATGAATCAGGGTTCCGAATGGGAATTGCATCCGCAGCTTGTGCAGGACACGATGACAATCGGCGACCTGCCGCTGTCGCGCGTGCTGGCGAGCAGGGATGCCGGCTATCCGTGGGTCATCCTGGTGCCGCGCCGCCTGGGCGCGAGCGAGATCATCGATCTCGGCGCCGGCGACCAGACCATGCTGATGACGGAAATCACCATGGTGTCCGGTGCGCTCAAGGCGCTGACAGGGTGTGACAAGCTCAACGTCGCCAATATCGGAAACATGGTCGCGCAACTGCACGTCCATGTCGTCGCACGCCGCAAGGGCGATGCGGCCTGGCCGAAGGCGATGTGGGGCGCTGCGCCCGCGCAGAACTACACGCCGGGTGTGCTGGAAAAGTTTTTACAGGATATGCGCAAGGCTGTCGGGCTCTGACGGCCTTGCCTAATATCGCAATCGCGCCGCACATAGGCAATTGAATTTGGGCGCGTGAATTTGGTGACGCCGGAGTTTTCATGACCGACCGTTTCAATCTTGGGCCGCCGCCGTTGCTGGCCTATGCCGATGTTACGATTGATCGCGCGGCACACCGCCGGAACGATATCGCGGCGCTGGAGAATGCGTCCGGCGCAGCGGCGTACTGCGTGGCGGGTGAATCCGTCGTGCTGCGCAAGGTGGGCGACACCTTCGACCCGTTGTTCAGGCTCGATGAAGTGCGGAGCTTTGGGCCGGTGCACGAGCAGGTCTTTCTTGGACTGGCCGCCGGTGTGCCGCGCTTTGCACTGTCCCTCGATCCCGCCGCCGCCGAAAGCCTCAAGGCGCACGGCAGGCATTACGTCATAGATCTGCGTTCGATTGCGGTGCAAGGCCTGCTGCCGCCTGACCAGTTGCCGCCGCTTGCTGAAGGCAAGGCGATGCTGCTGTGGCACGCCAAGCATAGCTTTTGTGCGAACTGCGGCACCAGAACAAAGGTCAGTGATGGCGGCTGGAAGCGCGAGTGCGAAAATTGTAAGACACAGCATTTTCCGCGCACCGATCCCGTTGTCATCATGCTGGCGATTGACGGCGACCGTTGCCTGATGGGCCGTCAGGCGCGGTTCGGCACCGGCATGTGGTCGTGTCTGGCGGGCTTTGTCGAACCCGGTGAAACGATTGAAGCGGCGGTCCGCCGTGAGACGCTCGAAGAAGCCGGCATCATTTGCGGTGACGTGAGTTACTACGCGACGCAGCCATGGCCGTTTCCGATGTCGCTGATGATCGGCTGTCACGCCAGGGCGCTGACGACGGACATCAAGGTCGATACGACGGAACTCGAAGACGCGCGCTGGTTCTCGCGCGAGGACGCCGCGGCGATGCTGACGCGCCGACACGCTGAAGGTTTTTCAACGCCGCCGCGGGTTGCGATTGCGCATCACATCATCCGGGCCTGGGTCGAGGGTAAGGCCGATGTCGGCTGAGCGCCGCCGCGCGAGGATTTTTTGCGCGGGCATTGCCGTCCTCGACGAGGTGTTCCGTGTTGCCACTGTGCCGGCGCAGGACACCAAGGTTGAATCCAGCGACTACGTGACCATCGGCGGCGGCTGCGCACGCAATGCGGCGACTGCCATTAACCGGCTGGGCGGCGACGCGGCGTTTGCCGGCCCGCTGGGCGACGACGACACGGCGGCGCGCGTGCTGGCGTTCCTCGCGCATGAAAAGATCGACACCTAGGGCTGCGTGAAAGTCGCCGGCGCCCGCACATCCGTCTCGGCGATCCTGATCGACGACACCGGCGCGCGCACGATTGCGACCTATAGCGACAAAAAGCTGCTCGCGGCCGTGCCTGAAAATGCCGATGCTTTGGTAGCGGATGCGCAGGGTGTGCTGGTCGATAATCGGCGGCCCGTATTCGTTGCGCCGATTGTTGCGGCCGCCCGCAAGCGTGGCCTTCCCGTCGTACTCGACGCCGACAAGGCGGCAAAACTTGACGACCCGCTGTTCGCCGCAGCGACCCATGTGATCTTCTCGGGTGAAAGCCTGCGCGGGACGACGGGATGCGACGGTCTTGTGCAAGGCTTCGATGTTGCCCGCGGGAAGCTCACGCAATTCGTCGCCGTCACCGATGGCCCGAACGGCGGGCTGTGGTGCGATGGTGGCGAGGTGAAGACCTATCCGGCGTTCCGGATCGAAACGGTCGATACGCTCGGGTCCGGCGATATTTTCCACGGCGCGTCTGCGCTGGCGCTGATTGAGGGCAAGGATTTGCCGTCCGCGCTGCGCTTCGCTTCGGCCGCCGCTGCGGTCAAGTCGATGCGATTTGGCGGCAGCGCATCAGCGCCGACGCGGGATGAGGTTGAGAAGTTCCTGAGCGAACGGGCTTGGTAACGGCGGGAATGAGCGGACTACCGCTATTTCTTCGACGGACATGGCGCGCCGCAGGGAGCGCAGGCGCCGGCGAAATCCTGCGGCGACACGGCGCGCCCGATCGACGGCGATGTGATGTGATCGGAGAAAATCCCGGCGAGGGCAAGCAGCGTGACGATGGCGTAGACGTGGCGCATGGGATCAATCTCTCGACAGGCCAAACCATGGCCGCAACTTGATGCCAACGGTGCAGCCGCCAAGCGCGGCGGCAAACCAGATCCAGCCGTGCACGGAGCCCGACGCAACGCCGCCGACAAAGGCGCCGATGTTGCAGCCGAAACCCAATCGCGCGCCCCAGCCCATCAGCAGGCCGCCGATACTGGCGGCAAGCAAGGATTTTAGTGGTGGCCACGGGCCGGGTGCGAAGGGTTTTGAGAAGGCCGCTGCACCCATGGCGCCGAAGATCATGCCAAGGTCCGTGAGGCTCGCGGTGTCGCCAAGCACGGAGTCCGTCAGGGCGTGCTTCGGTCCCGGCCATTGCCAGAATTCGGCCTGCGAAATGTCGAAGCCCGCAAGCATCGCGAGCTTGCCGCCCCATACGGTGTAACCAAACGTCACGCTCCACGGGTGTCCGCCCGCGATGAACGCACCGATCATCAATGCCGCGATCACGACCGCGCCGACCAGAAAACTTTTGCGCGGCGTCGCCGATGCGCCGCGGCGTATCGCGATCTGTTGCACGATCAGCGCGACGATGCCGATGCTGACGAGGGTTGCTGCGAGCCCGCCCCACGGACCGAGATAATCGCTGGCGAGTACGGGGTCGATACCGCCCATGTTGAGGAACGCCGGCAACGACAGGCTGCCCAGCACGCTGCCGACGATGAAGAAGGCGAGCGTGAACAGCATGCGGCCCGAGCCGCCGCCAACGGTGTAGAGTGTGCCGGAGCCGCAGCCGTTGCCAAGCTGCATGCCGATGCCGAACACGAATGCGCCGACGACCAGTGAAACACCGAGTGGTGCAATCGAGCCGCCGAAACTCGGCAGCGTCGCCGCGACTGGAACGACCGCTACGGCAAGCAGCGCGATCATGAGCAGGATGGCGAGCAAGCCGCCTGCTTCGCCCTTCAGCAAAAACCGCCGCCATGATGCGGTGAAACTGAACTCGGCCTTGAAGAATGCTGCGCCAAGGCCGAAGCCGACGATGACCAGCGCCGCGGACCATGGCTGCTGGTCGATCAGTACCAGTCCGGTGATGAGCAAGGTCGCCAGCACGGCGACGGCAACGAACAGCCAGTCGCGTTTTGCCTTTGCGGTTTGGCCTGCCGGTTCGCTTGTTGTTGCAGTCACAGCCGTCGCCTCGCCGCGTTCAGGAATTTATTTCAGGAGTCGATACTCAGGAACCACCGATATTTATGAACCTTGACCAAAAAACTTTTTGATGTCGTCCCATCTGGTGCGTGACGACGTCACGGGCCGGTTCGGGTTCATTGTCCAGTCGACGATGGAGCCGTAATAGACCTTCACGTCCTTGCGGCCAAGCAGCTCCGATAACACGAACCAGTCGGTCGAGGACCAATGGCCGGTGTTGCAATAGTTGATGACGGGTCCGCTGGCGGGCAGCCGCGCCGCGATGGCTTTAAGTTCGGGTAGCGTCTTCAGCCGGTTGGCGCGCTCGTCGTATAATTCCGCGCTGTCGATGTTGATCGCGCCGGGGATGTGGCCGTAGGCGCCGGCAATGTCGATCTTGGTCTTGCCGGTGAAGAACGGCGAGGGCCGCGCATCCACCAGCGTGCCCTTTTTGCTGGCCAGCGCCTGCTCGACGTCGCTGGCTTCGGCGACGGAGGCGTTGTCGATGATCGCGGTGAAGATGGTCGGTGAGGGCGTGTTGACGCCCGTCTCGACCGGCTGCCTGGCGGTGACCCAGGCGGCGTAACCGCCATCAAGGATCGAGATTTTTTTCACGCCCGAAACCTTGAGCGTCCAGTAGACGCGCGTCGCCGCGCCGAAGTCACTGGCGCTGACGCCGGCCGGGACGATCACTACGCGGTTGTCTTCGTCGATACCCAGTTCGCCAATCAGCTTCTCAAGTTGCGCCAGCGAAGGCAGCATGAAGGGCACGCCGTTGCGGGTGGAGCGCCAGCCGCCCTTGTCGTAGTCGGAGGGAATCGCCTTCGGGATGTGGCCCCTGGCGTAGGTTTCCGGCGTGCTGCCGTCGATGGCAGAACGGATATCGAGTATGACAAGGCCGCTGTCGTTGTTGTGTGCCGCCAGCCACTCCACAGAAACCAGCGGTGTCACGGCAGCCGCTTCCTGAGCCACCGCAGGCCGCGCCGGGGGCACCCAGGCAAGCGTCAGGGCCAGCGTCAGAACGCGCAGCCCTGCTGTCAGAAAAGAGGAAATCGGCCCCATGGGGAACCTATAGGGGCCGCCGCCGGGGCTGTTAAGCATTAGCGCCGCACCCTGAGGTAGACTAGCGCACTATGAAATATTATTCTATCAAAGGGGTACAATATCGGATATTATGAAATATAATTCTCTATTGGCTTCCCAAGCCAGAACACGAAGACAAAATCTCGAGGGTTGTTATGGACGCAATTGACCGCAAAATTCTGGCCGTGCTGCAAAAAGACGCTTCTCTGTCTGTTGCTGAGATCGGCAATCAGGTGGGGCTGTCCTCGACCCCGTGCTGGAAGCGCATCCAGCGTCTGGAAGCCGATGGTGTCATCCAGAAGCGGGTCGCGGTCGTCGATCAGGACAAGCTGGGGCTGGGCGTCACGGTGTATGTCTCGGTCGAAACCGGCGATCACTCCGAAGACTGGCTGAAGAACTTTGCATCGACCGTCGGGGCGATGCCAGAGGTGATGGAATTCTATCGCATGGCCGGTGACGTCGATTACATGCTGCGCGTGGTCGTCAAGGACATCGCGGGATATGACGAATTCTACAAGCGGCTGATTGCCGGCGTGCCGCTGAAGAATGTCACGTCGCGCTTTGCGATGGAAAAGATCAAATCGACGACGGAATTGCCGATCGCGTAACCGGCTTCACGAAGCCGAACGCGTAACGGTGTTCGTAATGCGCGGGCGCATGTAGATTGTATCGCTGAGCGTCAGCATACCCGTCATGACCCAGCCGAACATCGGCGTATAGGAATAGCTGACTTCACCCCAGATCAGCGACGAGTTGGCGACAGCGAGCGCCGACGGCAGCGTGATGACGCTGCCGGTCGCGCGTTTGGTGCCGTTCAGCGAATCGCTCCAATCGATGGTCGCCGTGCCGGCCGCATCGATAGTAATGCTGGAAACGGTCACCTTGAGATTGCTGGTCGTGTAAGGCGAGGCGACCGTTGCCGAAGCGGCCAGAATGTCGGTCATCTCCGAATTCGATACGTTGGTGTCCTGCGCGACCAGATCGGCGACGGTGTGCGCGACCAGCGTGGTCTTGCGATTGACCGATACAGCCTGCGTAACTTCAACGCCGCCGAGATAAAGCGTGATCAGAAACGGTGCGATCAACGCGAATTCAACCGCAGAAACACCGCGGCGATCTGCGCGGAAACGCTGCGCGCATGTGCGCAAACGGCGAATGATGGACTGCGGTTTCATCAGTATGGCTCGTTGCGAAATGCGGCGGTGGTAACCAGCAGACGCTGGTTGCCGGCCATGTTGACGATCTTTGGATTCCAGAGCTGCATGGTGATCGGCCATTTATAAAGCAGGCGCACAACAACGATGTCACCTGGTCCGCCCGGTTGATAAACGAAATTGTCGATGACATTGCCGCTGGCGTCCGTCGGCGAGTTCATGCTGATCGTCGAGAAATTGCTGAATGTGCGGACGTCGACATACAGGCCTGTCGAACAATTGAACAAGCCGCTGATGCGTGCGCAGACGGCACTCTTGAATGAAGACTGGCTATAGCCGCCATTCTGCGCCTGTCCGGTGAGGATCAGGCGCGCCGAGTCGGATACAGCTGTCTCAAGAACCTGTGTTGCGAAGAACACGATGGCCGTCTGGATGATTGCAAACATCAATGCCATGAATGGCAGCGCAACAAGCGCGAACTCGACAGCCGCCGAACCGCGCTGATGGCGTGAAAATCGCTGCAATGATTTCGGGAGCATGCGGCGAGCATGTACCAGGCGCTTTCTTGCCGCAAATGATCTGGTGTTGCCCTTCATGACGGACCCGGTTCTTCCCGACGGCGGACCCCACATCCGCTAATGCTTTTCTTTTATCGAAAACTTGTTGTGGAAGACTTGTGCGCCTCGACGGTAATTTAGCCGCGGTGTTTACGCCCCGCTAACCACATAGATTGTTTTTCCGCCAGTGCCGCCTGTCATCGCAACTAGCGTGCAGGCGACCCACCGGCGCCGGCGGGAGCGCTTGCACCAAATGCACCTTGTGCGCGGCTGTTGCGCGAACCGCTCTGGTTGATTGTCGCGTCGAAGAATTCCGCGGAGTCGCCCAGCGTGATGCGGCGTTCGCAACGGGGCGTACAGCTATAGGACTCCCGCTCAAGCCCGCGATAAACAACAACGACACCGTCGCTCGGGCCTTGAACTTGAATGGATTGCTCGGAGAGGACCACGCCGCCGCGGTCGAGCGCGATCAGGTTGGTTACGCCGTAACCCTTGCCGGTGAGTACCATCAGTCCGCCCGGCTGCAAGGAAACGTCTGCAATCAGCGGGTTTCCGACGACAATGGTGGAAACCCGCTCGGGCAGGCGTGCAATCTTGGCCTGGTCGAGACGCACGGTGAGGACTTCGGTGGCGAATATCACTTGCGTCGATATGAATGTAGCCGCGATTGCCGCGCTCCAGAAAGCCAGCGGGGCTCGCCGCACGCGTGCGAACGATTCCATCATCGGTACGCTCCAAACACATACTGGATCCGACGAACAAACAAGAACAAGGCGGCCGTCTTGTTAATTTGCTGGAATGAGTTGAAGCCAAATTGGTGAATGAAATACAAAACCAACACGCTGCAATGTGCTTCCCGCGTAAGCACTCTGTTCACAGAGCCGCTTGCTACCGTATCTTCGGTTATCGGAATAGAAATTCGCGCATGTCAAATAACGTTGTTTTTTCGGGGCTTTTTGCGAAGATTTGAATTCTAGTCTGTTCGGTCGTTGTTGCCGGAAATGCACTATTAACCACGAACTAAACTACAAATTTGAATGCGGATTTCATCGATTGATTTAACCGCAATGCAAGGGACGCCCGCTAGGTGTGCCTACGATCAAAATCGTCCAACCGAAAATGACGACGATGAGATCTAGCTCAGACAGCCACGTGGACCACCTAGGAGCAAGTCTTATGAAAGCCACTCTCAAGCGTTTCGTTAAGGACGAGTCCGGCGCGACTGCGATCGAATACGGTCTCATCGCTGCAGGTATCTCGGTTGCGATTATCGCCGTCGTGAATTCGCTCGGCGCCCAGCTCAAGACGACGTTCACCACCGTCACTGCCAAGCTGGCTGCTCAGTAATCATTCCGTTCCTCCTCAGTGGAGGAGGTACGTCGGCTAACGCCAGTACCAGGAATGAGTACTCTGCACCTGAATAATACCAGAGGCCCCGGCTTGCCGGGGCCTTTCGTCTTTTTCCTCCGCGTAATTGGGTGATGCCGCTCCGGGCATCGTTGCCAGCACAATTTTCTGGGCAAAATTTACTCCCCGTTCGAGATTTGCCCCGCATAACAGAGCGCCTCAAGGGAGTGCGGTTGCCGTGACCATGATCGACGCAATTCGGATTCTGCTGTTTCCGTCGTTGATGGCATTCGCTGCTTCGAGCGATCTTTTGACCATGACCATCTCGAACCGGATCTCGCTCGCGCTGATCGCGGGCTTCCTGCTGCTCGCGGTCGCTTCCGGTATGGGCATCGCCGACATCGGCATGCACGCGCCCGCCGGGGCCGTCGTTCTGGTCCTGACCTTCATGTGCTACTTGCGCGGCTGGGTTGGCGGTGGCGACGCCAAGCTTGCGGCCGCGACCGCGCTATGGTTCGGCTTCGATCATCTTTATGACTATCTGCTGTGGGCTTCGCTGCTTGGTGGCGTCCTGACGCTTGCGATCATCCGTTTCCGCCAGTTGCCGCTGCCGCAGGCCTTGTCCCGTCATGCCTGGATCGCGCGTTTGCACGACCATGAAGAAGGTGTGCCTTACGGCATTGCGCTGGCGGCTGCCGCGCTCGGGATTTATCCCTACACTGAGTGGATGAAGGTCGCGGGCTTCTAGATCGCGCCGCCTGAATCGCCGCTGCTGCGGAGCCTCGCATCTATGAATGCGCGCGAGGGCAGCCGTGTATGCGGCCGGTCGCGCTGTGCTGCCGCAAATATAGACCAGCAATTAACTCGATTTGGATACCGCTCGTTAACCACGAATTGACGTTTGCCTGATGAAATCCGGCCACGGCGATCCCAAATCGTCGTGAGCGTCATGTGGGATGTGAGCGTATGAAATCCGCGCGTATTATCGTTCTCGGTGTTGCACTTGCCGCCGGTGGACTTGCGGCCCTGTTGATGTCGGGTGGATCGGACCAGCCGCCCGCGCCTGCGCCCGTGGTTGCGGCCAAGATCGACACTGTCGATGTATTGGTTGCGCAGAAGGACATCGGCATCGGCCAGTCGCTCGCGGCGGGGGATATCGTCTGGCAGCAATGGCCGACGGCGTCCGCATCGGTTGGCTTCATCAAGCGCAATGAGCGCGGCGACGCTGTGGAACAGCTCACCGGCGCCATCGCCCGCATGCCGATCGCGGCCGGCGAACCCGTGCGCGAAAGCCGGGTGATCAAGCCCAAGGGCTCGGGCTACATGGCGGCGATCCTGCCGTCGGGCATGCGCGCCTTCTCGACTGAAATTTCCGCCGAAACCGGCGCTGGCGGCTTCATCCTTCCGAACGATCACGTCGATGTCATTCTGTCGCGCCGCGACCGCGAATCCGAAAAAACGACGGGTATCGAAGCCCACATTAGCGAAACGATCATGACGGACGTTCGCGTACTCGCCATCGATCAGACAATCGAGGAAAAGAACGGCCAGAAGGTTGTTGTCGGGAAAACTGCGACGCTCGAACTCACTCAGCGTCAGTCTGAAACGCTCGCGTTGTCGCGTCAGCAGGGTTCGCTGACCCTCGCATTGCGCAGCCTCGCGGACTCGAGCGCAGACAACAAGAAGCCGGAAACGGCTGCGCCGAAAGACAGCAACGGCCGCATGAATATGGTCCGCTTCGGTGTCAGCACCACCACGTTGCCCAAATGAGCCGGAACGGAATCCCATCAATGGCGCACAGGCAAATGATCCGTGCAGCATGGCTTGCGATTGCATGCTCTGCCTTGATCGGTGCGAATGATCGCGCCGGCGCTGCGGAACCGCGCGCCGACGCAGCTTCCGCGTCGATCCAGATCGCCGCCAGCGAAGCCACCTCGCGTTTCGTGCCGCTCGGCGTCGGCAAGTCTGTCGTCATCGATCTGCCGCGCGACGTGAAGGATATCCTTGTCGCGGACCCCAAGACGGCCAATGCGGTCGTGCGGACATCCCGCCGCGCCTACATCGTTGGCATCGCGGTTGGTCAGACCAGCGTGTACTTCTTCGACGCGGACGGCCGCCAGATTGCGGGCCTCGATATCGCGGTGACGCGTGATCTCAACGGCGTTCGCGCCGCGTTGCGTCACATATTCCCTGACGCCGACATGCGCATCGACGGCATCGGTGACGGCGTGGTGCTGACCGGCTCGGCGGCGAGCCCCGCCGAGGCGCAGCAGGCATTCGATCTCGCGACCCGTCTCGTCGGCGATGGCAACAAGGTCGTCAACGGTATCACCGTGCGCGGCCGCGACCAGATCCTGCTCAAGGTGACAGTGGCGGAAGTGCAGCGCGACGTTATCAAGCAGCTTGGCATCAACCTCGGCGGCGCCGCCGGTTCTGGCTCGACGGTGTTGAATTACACGACGGCGCTGCCGTTCTCGGCCTATGGCCAGCCGATCAGTGACACCAGCGCGGCGCTGAAATATCAATCGCTGACGGCGACCTTACGTGCGATGGAGCGCGCCGGCGTCATTCGCACGCTGGCCGAACCGAACCTGACTGCCATCTCGGGCGAAACCGCGTCGTTCCTTGCAGGCGGTGAGTTTCCGATTCCTTCGGGCCTGTCGTGCGATACGTCAAAGTCGCCGCCGGTTTGCCAGCCGACCGTCGATTTCAAGAAATTCGGCGTCAGCCTGACATTCACGCCGGTCGTGCTGACTGAAGGCCGCATCAGCCTCAAGGTCATGACTGAAGTGTCGGACCTCTCGACCGACAATGCGCTGACCTTGCAGGCGCCCGGCTCGAACCAGACCCTGACGGTGCCTTCGATCCGCGTACGCCGCGCCGACACCACGGTTGAAATTCCCTCGGGTGGTGCGCTCGCGATGGCGGGCATGATCCAGGAACAGACCAAGCAGCAGCTCAACGGCTTGCCAGGCCTGATGCAGATTCCGGTGCTTGGCGCACTGTTCCGTAGTCGTGACTACGTGAACCGCCAGAGTGAGTTGATGGTTTTGGTGTCGCCCTTCATCGTGAAGGCAGTCGCGAGCAAGGATCTGGCGCGGCCGGATGATGGCTTCGCCGATGTTTCCGATCAGTCGAGCGTGTTGCTTGGGCGGCTCAATCGTATCTACGGCGTCGAGGGTAGCGTCGATCCACGGCGTGTTTATCGGGGAAGCTACGGCTTCATTATGGATTGAAGCCGATGGGGAGACGGGTAATGGCCGACACAAAACTCAAGACCGCGGCGAACCATGGGTTCGCTTTCGTGGCGTTGCGTGTCGTCGCGGCTCTTGCGGTCGCGACCGTGCTGTCCGGCTGCTATCAGCCGCGCTACGAAGGCGAGCCGATCGCCAACGATTTCAAGCTGCGCCATCCGATCTCGGTTGCTGAGGGGGATCGCACCTTTACGGTGTTTGTTGCCAGCCAGCGTGCAGGACTCATGCCGGCCCAGCGTGCTGAAGTGATGGCATTCTCGCAGGCATGGCGGCGTGAGGCCACTGGCGCTGTCATTCTTGACGTTCCCGTTGCGTCGCCCAATCAGCGGGCGACCAACGAGGCAACCCGTGAAATCCAGTCGCTGCTGAGGGCGGCCGACATTCCGGCCGGCGCCGTTCGCATTCGCCAGTATCAGCCTGCCGATCACACGAAGGTCGCGGTGATCAAGATCAACTACACGCGGTTGGTGGCGCAGACGCACCAGTGCGGCCTGTGGCCGAAAGATCTTGGCCCCAATTCCGATCCGACCTGGCAGGAGAACCGGCCGTATTACAATCTCGGCTGCGCGAGCCAGCAGAATCTCGCTGCGATGCTCGACAACCCGGCGGACATCGTTCAACCGCGCGCGGAGTCGGCGGCTTACTCGCCGCGCCGCACGCAGGCGATCGAAAAGTACCGCAAGGGTGAAAGCCCGGCGACCACCTATCCCAATCCTAACCTGGGCAAGATCAGCGACGTTGGGCAATGATCAGATACGGTCAAAATACTGCTGACGCCGAGGGTCAGTCGGAAAGCCAGGCGCCGAGCGACGATCATATCGCGCCGGCGCCCCGGATTTCGATTCAGGCGTTTTGCGAGTCTGTTGAAGCGGCGGGCGCGATGCAGGGCGCGGCGGAAGATCGCCGGCTCGCGCGCGCGCATGTGCGCATCCAGATGGGCGGCATGGCTGCCGCGCTCGAAGCCTATCGTTCTTCACCGACGCCCAATGTCATCGTCATCGAGTCGGACAAGCAGGGCGATGGCCTCCTTGGCGCGCTCGATGAACTGGCGGAAGTCTGCGACGGCGATACGCGCCTCATCGTGTTGGGACGCTTCAACGATATCGTACTCTATCGCGAACTCATCAAGCGTGGCATCAGCGACTATCTGATTGCGCCTGCGGGAACGATTGCTATCGTGCGTTCGGTCTGCGGCCTGTTCTCGTCACCGGAAGCCAAGCCCGTCGGCCGCGTACTCGCGGTCGTCGGCGCCAAGGGTGGCGTTGGCGCGTCGACCGTCACTCACAATATTTCATGGGCCATCGCGCGTGACTTCTCGTTGTCGTCGGTGGTTGCCGATCTCGATCTTGCATTCGGAACGGCGAGCCTCGATTTCAATCAGGACCCGCCACAGGGCATCGCAGATGCGGTGTTCTCGCCCGACCGTATCGACTCCGCTTTCATCGACCGCCTGTTGTCGAAATGCACGGACCATCTGAGTCTGCTGGCGGCGCCGGCGACGCTGGACCGGGTCTATGATTTCGGCGCTGACGCATTTGACTCGATCTTCGATACCCTGCGCGCCACGGTGCCCTGCGTCATTCTCGATGTCCCGCACATCTGGTCGGCATGGAGCAAGCGCGTCCTCATCAGCGCCGACGATATTCTGGTTGTCGCCGCGCCGGACCTTGCCAACCTTCGTAATGCGAAGAACTTGATCGATCTTCTAGAAGCGGGCCGGCCGAACGACCGCCGCCCGTCTTACTGTCTCAATCAGGTTGGCGTGCCGAAGCGCCCGGAAATCAAGCCAGCGGATTTTGCGCGGGCGCTTGAGGACGATCCGGTCGCGATCATCCCGTTTGATCCGGCCATTTTTGGCACGGCTTCCAACAACGGTCAGATGATCGGCGAAGTCTCGTCGGGGCATAAGACAACGGAACTGTTCCGGCAGCTTGCGCAACACATGACCGGCCGTACTGAAGCCAAGAAGCCGCGTTCGATGCTGAGTCCGCTGCTTTCAAAACTGATGAACTGATAAAGGCAAGTGTAGTCGATGTCCGGGTTTGGTAAGCGTGGGGGTGCAGGTGTCGCGGAACAGCGCCGGGAGCCGGCGGCTACGCCGCAGCCTGCGCACGTCCAGTCGCCGCCTACCGCGCCTGCTTCCGACGATCCTGGCCGCACGCCATTTCCCTCCAGCGGTCTTGGTGCGGCGATAACCCAGGCGCCTGCGACACAGGGCGGAAAGATCGTTTCGCAGAGTACGACAAATGCTGCGCCGGCAAAGGCTGCTGCGCCGCCTGTCGATACGCGGCGGTCCGAGAAATACTACGAGGTCAAAGGCTCGATCTTCGGTGCCTTGATCGAGGCCATCGATCTGGCGCAGCTTGCCCGCCTCGACGCCGATTCCGCTCGCGAGGAAATCCGCGACATCGTCAACGAGATCGTCGCGATCAAGAACATCGTGATGTCGATTTCCGAGCAGGAAGAGCTGCTCGATGATATCTGCAACGACGTTCTCGGCTATGGCCCGCTGGAGCCGTTGCTGGCGCGCGACGACATCTCCGAAGTGATGGTGAACGGCGCGGGCACGGTCTATATCGAAGTTGCGGGCAAGATCCAGAAGACCAACACGCGGTTTCGCGACAACCAGCAGCTCCTCAACATCTGCCAGCGCATCGTTAGCCAGATCGGCCGACGCGTCGATGAATCTTCGCCAATCTGCGACGCGCGCTTGCCGGACGGTTCGCGTGTCAACGTCATCGTGGCGCCGCTGTCGATTGACGGGCCCGCGCTCACCATTCGTAAGTTCAAGAAGGACAAGCTGACGCTCGGGCAGCTCGTGAAATACAACTCGATCTCGCCGGAAGGTGCGGAGATTCTCAAGATCGTCGGCCGCTGCCGTATCAATACTCTGGTCTCCGGCGGTACCGGCTCCGGCAAGACGACGCTGCTCAACTGCCTGACGCAGTTCATCGACGACGATGAGCGCATCATCACCTGCGAAGACGACGCTGAACTTCAGCTCCAGCAACCGCATGTGGTGCGGCTGGAATCGCGCCCGCCCAACCTCGAAGGCGAGGGTGAAGTGACCATGCGCGACCTCATCAAGAACTGTCTGCGTATGCGCCCGGAACGCATCATCGTCGGCGAAGTCCGTGGATCCGAGGCGTTCGACTTGCTGCAGGCCATGAACACGGGCCATGACGGCTCGATGGGCACGCTGCACGCCAACAATCCGCGTGAAGCCCTTGGCCGTCTCGAATCCATGATCACCATGGGCGGCTACACGCTCCCTTCGCGCACGATCCGCGAGATGATCTGCGCTTCGGTCGATGTGGTCATCCAGGCCGCGCGCCTGCGCGACGGCTCCCGCCGTATCACCCACATCACCGAAGTTCTCGGCCTCGAAGGCGACGTCATCATCACCCAGGATCTGTTTGTGTATGACCTGCTTGGCGAAGACGCCAGCGGCATGCTGATCGGCCGCCATCGTTCGACTGGCATCGGCCGGCCGCGCTTCTGGGATCGCGCACGCTACTTCGGCGAGGACAAGCGGCTTGCTGCCGCACTCGACGCCGCCGAAGTCGCCAGCGAAGGCATGAAGAATTGACCGGGGCGCGATCATGCCGATGAACGCGATCGCAATCTTCTGTCTGGTGTCAGCCGCCATCGGCGGCATTGCCTATGTCTTTATCTATCCCATCCTGTCCGGCGAAAAACTTGCGGAAAAGCGCCGCCTCGGCATTACACAGGCTGATGTCGCCGCACGGAAGATCGCCGCGCGCGGCGCTGCGCCAAAAGTACGACGCGAGCAGATCGAGGAAACGATCAAGGACCTCGAAGACAAGCGCAAGAAGGCGAAAAGCCCGCCGCTGATGACCCGCATCACACAGGCCGGGCTGACCTGGACCAAGCGCACGTTCATTATCATTTCCGCCAGTCTGGGTGTGTTCAGCTTCATCATCCTGATTTACCTCACGGGCAACCTGATGGTCGCGGCGGGTGGCTCGTTCGCGATGGGGTTCGGTTTCCCGCGCTGGCTGTTGACGTATCTCAAGAAGCGCCGCGAGAAGAAGTTTCTCGATAATTTTCCGGATTCCGTGGACATCATCGTGCGCGGTATCAAGGCCGGCCTGCCGCTGCTCGATTCGATGAAGATCATCGTCACCGACGCGCCGGAGCCGATCCGCAGCGAGTTCAAGAATATTCTGGATACGCAAGCCATCGGCATGCCGATTGGTGAGGCCTGCCTCAAG
Source organism: Hyphomicrobiaceae bacterium (assembly GCA_947472885.1). Taxonomy (GTDB): domain Bacteria; phylum Pseudomonadota; class Alphaproteobacteria; order Rhizobiales; family Xanthobacteraceae; genus CANJBX01. The sequence goes on along the minus strand of CANJBX010000026.1, from coordinate 25,278 downwards.
CTGTACGAGAGTGTGCCGGTGCCGGAAGCAAATTTCTTCGCCATCGTGATTTCAATTCAGCAGAAGGCCGGCGGCAACTTGTCTGAAGCGCTGGGCAACCTTTCGCGTGTGCTGCGCGACCGCAAGAAGATGAAGGCCAAGATCCAGGCCATGTCGATGGAAGCCAAGGCGTCCGGCGGCATCATCGGCGCGCTGCCGATTGTCGTCGGCGGCGTGATCTATATCACCAGTCCGGACTTCATCACCGTGCTGTTCGTGCATCCCGTCGGGCACATCATGCTCGTAGTCAGCGCGATCTGGATGATGATGGGAATCTTTGTCATGAAGAAGATGATTAATTTCGATTTTTAAGAGAAGCGAATGCTTGATCTCCTGCTGACAAAGCTGCGCGACACGCAATTTCTTGCGATGCTGCTGGCTGCCGTTGCGGCGGGGGCGACGGTGATCACGCTTGCCCTGCCGCTGCTGAATGGCGACACGCTTGCCAAACGCATGAATGCGGTCGGTGCCGAGCGTGACAAGATCCGCCAGCGCGAGCGCGAAAAGATGATGACGCGCAGCAATGAAAAGGTTTCGCTGCGTTCTTCCCCGAAGCAATACATGCAGACGGCGGTCGAGCAGTTCGACCTGAACAAGTGGCTCGGCCAGGAGGCTGCGCGCGAGAAGTTGATGCAGGCCGGTTATCGCGGGCAGGGGCCGTACGTGGCCTACCTGTTCTTCCGCATGGTAGTGCCGATTATCATGCTGATTTTATCGTCGACGTATCTGTTCCTCGTTCTCGAATGGGACCAGCCTTCGTTCGTGAAGATCGGCATTTGCCTGTTCGTGGCTTATGTCGGTATTCAGTTGCCCGATGTGTTCCTCAAGAACGGCATCGGAAAGCGCATGATGTCGGTCAACCGGGCGTTCCCGGATGCGCTCGACCTGCTGCTGATCTGCGTCGAATCCGGCATGTCGATCAAGGCGGCGTTCAAACGTGTCGGCCAGGAAATCGGATCGCAGTCGATCGAGCTTGCGGAAGAACTCGCGTTGCTGACCGCGGAGTTGTCCTACTTGCCGGATCGCCGGCAGGCTTATGAAAACCTCACCAAGCGCGTCAATCTCGATTCGGTAAAATCGGTCTGCATGGCGCTTCAGCAAGCCGAGCGCTATGGCACGCCGATGGCGCAGACGCTGCGTGTGCTAAGTCAGGAAAACCGCGATACGCGCATGTCGGAAGCCGAGAAAAAGGCCGCCGGCCTGCCGCCCAAGCTCACCGTGCCGATGATCCTGTTCTTCCTGCCGGTGCTGTTTATCGTCATTCTCGGGCCGGTCATCATCCGCGTGATGTACGGCGGCGAGTAGTGCTCGTCATTGCGAGCGAAGCGACGAAGCAATGACAGGGATTTCTACGTGCCTGCGCTTGGCGCGGCGCCGCCAAGCTTCTTGCCGGCCTTGGCCTGCGAAAGCATCTGCTTGAGATAGGCGACGTTGGAAGCGGCTTCATCCGATGGCAGGTCGGCGCGCGCGATGCTTTCGGCCTCGGCGAAACGGCCTTGCAGGCCGGCCACCAGCGCCAGATTCTGCCGGACGCGTGGATCGATCTTTTGCGACGCTGCGGCTTGCCGCAGCGTCTTTTCGGCCTGCGGCAGGTCCTTGGCGAGTGCATAGGACAGGCCGAGATTGGAAAGTACGGAAGGCTCTCCCGGCACGATCTTGAGCGCACTCGAATAATAGCGTTGTGCTTCCGGATGGCGGCCGAGTTGGTCGAGGATCGCGCCCTGTGCCGACAGCACGCGCCAGTCCGGGTTATCCGGCGTATGCGCGCGCTCCAGCACCTCGAACGCCTGCTTGTTCTGTCCGACGTCGGCGAGCGCGCGGCCATAGGCGCCGAGCAGGGCCTTGTTGTGCGGCGAGGCAAGCGATGCCTGTTCCAGCACGGCGACGGCCTGCGTGCGCTGGCCGAGCGCGCGCAGCGCCTGCGCGTATTGCAGCGCTGCGTCGGGATTGTTCGGATTAGCGCGGAATTGCTCGCCGCTTGCCTCGGCGCTCTGGCGCCACTCGGCATCGCTGCGGGTGGTGGGATTGGTGATCGAGGCTGTGGTGTCGCCGGGGGTGGAGGCGCAGCCGGCGAGGGCGAGCGCAAGCCAGCTGACCGTCAAGGCGGGTGCCAGACGCCGCGCGACCTGTCGCTGACCTGAAAATAGTGCCATCAGCATGCTCCGCCGGGTGCCCGTAGCCCGGCCAAGGATGAAGTAGGCTGTTAACCTTAATGGGTCGTTAACCTGCATTTTCGGGCGCTTCACCGGCTCCCGGCGACGTGATAGTCCCGAAGTTTCACGAGGATAGGCCTCCCCATGCATCCAGCTTTTCGCGCCCCCGGCGGCAACGCCGTTCCGATCCATATGGCGACGCCGGACGGCTGGGACGCGCTGCGCAAGCGGCTGGACGCGGCGGCGGTATCCTTTGCCGATGCGGCCGGCTTTGAGCCCAAGGCCGGGAAGCATCTGTTGCTGCCGGGCGCTGGCGGGCTTTCGGGCGTGCTGGCTGGGGCGGATGATTCGTCAAAGCCCGGCCGTGACCGTTTCGCGCTTGGACGCTTGCCTGCGCTGTTGCCCGCCGGAACCTACAAGTTTGCCGATGCGCCTGCGGACGCTAGGCTCGCTGCGCTCGCCTTCGCGCTCGGCACCTACAGCTTCACGCGTTACCGCAAGAGCGAGCCTGTCAAAGTCCATCTCGAAGTCCCTGCGGGTGTCGATGGCGAAGACCTGTCGCGGATCGTCGAGGGCATGTTCCTGGCGCGCGATCTCATCAACACGCCGACCAACGACATGCTGCCGTCCGACCTCGAAGCCGTGGCGCGCAAACTCGCCGCGCAGCACGGCGCGAAAGTGTCGGTGACGGCGGGCGATGAATTGCTGAAAGAAAAGCTGACGCTCATTCACGCCGTCGGCCGCGCATCGAAGGATGCGCCGCGCCTGATCGACGTGACCTGGGGCAATGCGTCAGATCCGAAGGTGACGCTGGTCGGCAAGGGCGTGTGTTTCGATTCCGGCGGTCTGGACATCAAGCCGTCGAGCGCCATGCTGCTGATGAAGAAGGACATGGGCGGTGCGGCGACCGTGCTCGCTTTGGCGCACATGATCATGAGCCGCGGCCTGAAGCTGCGACTGCGCGTGCTGATCCCCGCGGTCGAGAATGCCATCGGCGGCGACGCCTTCCGCCCGATGGATATTTATCCTTCGCGCAAGGGCCTCACTGTCGAGATCGGCAACACCGATGCCGAAGGCCGCCTTGTGTTGGCCGATGCGCTCGCGGTGGCGGACGAAGAGAAGCCCGACCTGCTGGTGGACATGGGCACGCTGACCGGCGCGGCGCGTGTCGCGGTCGGTCCCGATCTTGTGCCGCTCTACACCGACGACGAGAAACTCGCGGCGGATGTACTCAAGCACGGATCGGAAGAAAACGATCACCTGTGGCGCATGCCGCTGTGGCGTCCCTACAATACGATGCTCGATTCCAAATCAGCCGACATCAATAATGCGCCAGCAAGCCCATTCGCCGGCTCGATCACCTGCGCGCTTTTTCTTTCGCGTTTCGTGACGGCGGCGAAGGCGTGGCTGCATTTCGACATCTATGCCTGGATGCCGTCTGCCAAACCCGGCCGTCAGGAAGGCGGCGAGTGTCAGGTGGCGCGTGCGCTCTACGCGTACCTTTGCGCAAATTATAAGTGAGACACGAAGTGGCCGACTTTGACCCAAGGGTGACGCCGGCGCGGCCCGATCTCGCGGCGAAATATCTTGAGGGCAAGGTTGCCGCCGCGCGCTTTACTGAGGGTACGCTGCGCGAAGTAACCGCGCCGCAGGCGCCGGTGCGCCACGCGCCATCCCCTGAAGCGCCGCTCGATACCGAGGCGCTCAAGGGCGAACGCTTCACGGTCTACGAAGACAATGGCGAAGGCTGGTGCTGGGGCCAGTTGGGCGGCGACGGCTATGTCGGCTGGATGCCATCGCATGCGCTGGTAGCGCCGGGTGCCGCGCCGACCGACAAGGTCGCGGTGTTGCGCACGCTGGCGTTTTCCGGCCCGTCGATCAAGCTGCCGCCGGTCGAGGCGCTCTCGCTGGGCTGCATGCTCGCGATTGCGAAGCGCGAAGGCGAGTTTGCGGTGACAGCATCTGGTTTGTATCTCCCCGCGCGGCATCTCGCGTCGCTGGGCAAGATGGAAACGGATTTCATCACTGTTGCCGAACGCTTTGTCGGTATTCCTTATCTGTGGGGCGGCAAGACGAGTTTCGGCCTTGATTGTTCGGGGCTGGTGCAAGTGTCGCTGACCGCATCGGGGATTGGTTGTCCGCGCGACAGCGACATGCAGGAGAATGCACTCGGCACGGCAATCACGCTCAATTCGACGGTCAAGCGTGGAGACTTACTGTTTTGGCCCGGCCACGTCGCCATAGTGCGCGATAACGACACCCTCATTCACGCCAACGGGTTCCACATGGCGACGGCAGTCGAGCCAATCAGGGACGCCGTCGCGCGGATCGAGAAGGCGGGAAGCAGGCTGCGGAGTGTGAAGCGAATTTAAACCGTGTGGACGCGTTCGCCTAGCGAACAGTCTAGTCTGGCTTGAGGCCCGCGAACTTCACGACCTTGCCCCATTTCTCGGTTTCGTCCGCGATGAATTTGCCGAACGCGGCAGGTGTTCCGGGAAGCGGCTCGCCGCCGATATCGGTAAATCTCTTTCTCGTCGCGGGATCGGTAAGCGCCGTGTTGATCTCGCGGTTCAATCTGTCGATGATCTCGGTGGGTGTGCCTTTCGGCGCGGACTTTCCGTACCACTGACTCGCTTCGTACCCCGGCACGAAATCTGCAATCTTGGGCAATTCTGAAAACACCTCGGCGTTCGATACGGTTGTCACGCCGAGCGCGCGCAGTTTTCCGCTCTTGATGAAGTCGGCAGTTCCGGGCGTCGTTGCGAACATGACCTGCACCTGGCCGCCCAGCAGATCGGAGAGGGCCGGACCCTAGCCGCGATACGGGACGTGGACCATGTTCACGTCTGCCATGAATTTGAAAAGTTCGCCCGCCATGTGCGGTGCGCTGCCGGCGCCGGCCGACGCCATGTTGATCTTGCCGGGATTGGCTTTTGCATAGGCGATCAGTTCAGGAACTGTCTTGACCGGAACGGAGGGGTGAACAAGCGCAGCCATTGGAACGCGAATGATGTTTGCGACCGGCGCGGTGTCACGAATAAAGTTGAAGCTCATCTTCTCGTAGAGCGTCGCATTGACCGCGTTGGGAACGGTGGACAACAGCAGCGTGTATCCATCGGGAGGTGAATTCACGACCACTTCGGTGCCGATATTGCCGCCGCCTCCGGTGCGATTTTCAATGACGAAGGATTGTCCGAGGCGGTCCGCAAGCCACTGTCCGATCAGACGAGCAGAGATGTCCACGCCACCGCCCGCGGCAAAACCCGCAATAATACGTACCGGCCGGGACGGATAGGCTTGCGCCGATGCGAGGCGCGGCAGGATCGGCAGGACCGCAGCGCCTGCAGCCATGTGCAGAAATCGGCGGCGGGGAAATTTCATGAGGTCCTCCCAAATTTCAGCACTTTTGGCTGAATGACTTTGGCGAAGTCTAGCTGTCGTTCTACCGCCGAGAAAGGGCGAATGGCGGGTCTAATAGCCGGCCTTGCGGTCGATCACATTCTCCAGTGGCTTTTCCGCCTCGAAGTTCTCGATCTGCCGCAGCACGTTATCGACCAGTGCTTTCGGGTCCGACACAGCGGCGTTATGCGGTGATATCGCGACATTCGGGTGCGCCCATAACGGGCTGGCTGGCGGCAGCGGCTCGGTCGGAAACACATCGAGCGCCGCGCCCGCCAGCACGCCCTGATCGAGGGCGCTGAGAATATCCGCATCGGCCTGCAGCTTGCCGCGTCCTGCATTGATGAGGAACGCGCCGCCCGCTGCGCCATCGCGCCGGAGCTTGCGGAACAGATCGAGGTTCAAAATGCCCTCGGTCGCCGGGGTATGTGGGAGGAGCGCGACTAGAATTTCCGTGCGTGCCAGAAACGCATCAAGGCCGTTGCGGCCATGGAAGGTCACAACGCCAGGAATTTCCTTTGCAGTACGGCTCCAGCCGGCGACGTCAAAGCCGATGTGCTTCAGCGCAGCGACGGCGTCCATGCCGAGTTCGCCAAGCCCCATCACGCCAACGCAGACATCTTTCGCCGCGGCCTGTTTGTGTTCGAACCAGATTTTCTCGCGTTGCTGCCGGTCGTAAAGCCGCTGGCGGCGGTGAAACATCAGCGTATGCAGCACAACGTATTCCGTCATGCGCTTGGTGAGATCGGGATCGACGATGCGCGCGACCGGCACGCCCGGCAGGCCCGGATCGTTGGTCAGGTGATCGACGCCAGCGCCGAGCGAAAAGATCGCCTTGAGGTTGGGGAAGTCCGCCAGCAAGCCATGCGGCGGTTTCCATGCGGCCACATAGGCGATATCCGCGGGATTGCCGGTTTCATCCGGCCAGACGCGAATGTCCCGCTGCGGCGCGCGTGCACGGAATTTTGCGACCCATGGTGCAGCATCCCATCCGTTAATGGCGATCAGCAGCGCCCTCGGCATGTGCCGCTGCTACTGCGCAGCCACGCCGCCGGCCGCTTCGAGATTGAAGGCGGCGGCGAACAACGCGCGGGTGTAGTCGCTCTTCGGCTTGGCGAAAATCTCGGAGGCTGCGCCTTCCTCGACGACCTTGCCGTTGCGCATCACGATCAGGCGGCTCGCCAGCGCGGCGACGACCTTGAGATCGTGCGAGATGAACATGTAGGTGAGGTTGCGGCGTTTCTGCAGGTCACGCAGCAGATCGACAATTTGCGACTGGATCAGCATATCGAGGGCGGAGGTCGGTTCGTCCAGTACGACGAAGGTCGGTTCCAGCACGATAGCGCGTGCGACCGCGATACGCTGGCGCTGGCCGCCGGAGAACTCATGCGGATAGCGAAAGCGCGTTTCAGGATCGAGGCCGACTTCCTTGAGCGCCTGGATAACCCGCGCCTCGCGTTCGTCTTCCGTCAGATTGGGCTGATGGACCCACAGCCCTTCCTCGATCACGTCGGAGATCGACATGCGCGGCGACAACGAACCGTAGGGATCCTGAAACACGATCTGCATGTCGCGGCGGTGCGGCTTCAGCGCCTTGAAATTCAGGCCCTGCATCTGCTGGCCCATGAACACGATGGGGCCTTGCGAGGAAATCAGCCGCAGGATCGCAAGCCCGAGCGTCGTCTTGCCGGAACCGGATTCGCCGACGACGCCGAGCGTCTCGCCCTTGCGCAACTCGACGCTGACGCCATCGACCGCCTTGATGTGGCCGATGGTCTTGCGCAGCACGCCACGCTTGATCGGAAACCAGACCTTGAGGTCGTCGGTCTTGACGACGATGTCGCCCGACGGGTTGAGCGGTGCGGGCGGACCTTTAGGTTGGGCTGCGATCAGCGCCTGTGTGTAGGGATGCTGCGGATTTTTCAGGATGTCATCGACGCTGCCGTGTTCGACGATCTTTCCCTGCTTCATCACGCAGACGCGATCCGCGATCTTGCGCATGATGCCGAGGTCGTGGGTGATGAACAGCATCGCCATGCCGAGCCGGCCTTGCAACTCGCGCAGCAGCTTGAGGATTTGCGCCTGTACGGTGACGTCGAGCGCGGTGGTCGGCTCATCTGCGATCAGCAGGTCAGGTTCGTTGGCGAGCGCCATGGCGATCATGACGCGCTGGCGCTGGCCGCCTGACAGTTGATGCGGATAGCTGCCGAGCCGCGTCTCGGGATCCGGAATGCCGACCTGTTCGAGCAGTTCGAGAATACGCGCGCGGGCAGGCGCGCCCGACATGCCACGATGGATCAGCAAAATCTCGCCGATCTGCTTCTCGATCGTGTGCAGCGGATTGAGCGAGGTCGCCGGCTCCTGGAAGATGATGGTGATGTCGTTGCCGCGGACATGCCGGATTTGCTTTTCCGTCATGTTGATCAGTTCTTCACCCTTGAAGCGGATCGAGCCGGAAGGGTGCTTCGCCGCAGGATACGGCAACAGCTTCATGATCGACAGGGCGGTAACGGATTTCCCCGAACCGGATTCGCCGACCAGCGCCAGCGTCTCGCCGCGCGCAATGTCGAACGAAACCTTGTCGACGACCAGCGTCTCGTGCCCGCCTTGCGAGAACGAGATCGAGAGATCGCGGATGGAGAGGAGCGGAGCGGTGGTGGCGTCCATGGTCCTATCCAAATGTCTTTCTCGGATCGAAGGCGTCGCGCACCGCTTCGCCGATGAAGATCAGGAGCGAGAGCATGATGGCGACGGTGAAGAACCCGGTGAACCCGAGCCAGGGGGCCTGAATGTTGGCCTTGCCCTGCGACAGCATTTCGCCGAGCGATGGCGAGCCGGGCGGCAGGCCGAAGCCAAGGAAATCAAGCGCGGTCAGCGTCATCACCGACGAGGACAGAATGAACGGCAGGAAGGTGATGGTGGCGACCATGGCGTTCGGCAACAGATGCCGGAACATGATGACGGTGTTGGAAACACCGAGCGCACGCGCCGCCTGGATATATTCGAAGTTTCGTCCGCGCAGGAATTCCGCGCGCACGAGGCCGACCAGCGACACCCATGAAAACAGCAGCAGGATGCCGAGCAGCACGAAGAAGCCCGGCACCAGCACGGACGATACGATCAGCAGGAGGTAGAGCGACGGCACCGAGGTCCAGATTTCAATGACGCGCTGGAACAGCAGGTCCGTCCAGCCGCCGAAATAGCCCTGCACCGCGCCGGCGGCGACGCCGATGGCCGACGATACAAGCGTCAGCACCAGTCCGAACAATACCGAGATGCGAAAGCCGTAAATCAGGCGCGCCACCACGTCGCGGCCCTGGTCGTCGGTGCCGAGCCAGTTGTATTCGAGGTCGCGGCAGCTCTTGAGGCCCTTCTTCTCGACGACGGATTTGCACTGCTCTTCGCTCAGGCGCCACGTCGGCGGCGAGGGCGCGGGCGTCGGCAGGTCGAGGTTGTGGGTCTCGTAGGAATAGCGGACCGGCGGCCAGACGATGCTGCCGCCCTTTTCCTTGATCAGGTTCTGCAGGAACGGATCGCGATAATCCGCCGCGGTCTCGAAGTCGCCGCCAAACGTCGTCTCAGGATAATTCACGACGGCGGGGAAATATGTCTTGCCGTCGAACATCACGAGGAAAGGTTTATCATTGGCGATGAATTCGGCGAACAGCGATACCACGAACAGGATCGTGAACAGCCACAGCGAGAAATGACCGCGCCGGTTGGCCTTGAAGTTTTCCCAGCGGCGCTGGTTGATCGGCGACAGCGCGCGGCCGCGGCGATGCGCGGGTGCAGCGACGGACGCCGGCATGCCGGTGACGGGATCGGCGGAGGCGGGATTCGTCGGCATCGGCGTCGGTGCAGGCGCGTCCATCGTTATGCTTCCCGCGTTTCGAAATCGATGCGCGGATCGATCCATGTGTAGGTCAGGTCGGAGATCAGGCCGACGACGAGGCCGACCAGCGAGAAAATAAACAGCGTCGCGAACACCACCGGATAATCGCGGTTCAGCACGCTTTCAAAACCCAGTAATCCAAGCCCATCGAGCGAGAAGATCGTTTCAATCAGCAGCGCGCCGGAAAAGAACGCATGCACGAACGCGCCGGGAAATCCGGCAATCACGATCAGCATGGCGTTGCGGAAGATGTGGCCATACAGCACCTGCTGCTGTGAGCAGCCCTTGGCGCGCGCGGTCAGCACATATTGCTTGCGGATTTCGTCGAGGAACGAATTTTTCGTCAGCAAGGTCATGGTGGCGAAGGCGCTCAGGCCCATGGAGATCAGCGGTAACGTAAGATGCCAGAAATAATCGGCGATCTTCTGCGGCCACGACATCGACGCGAAATTGTCCGAGGTGAGGCCGCGCAATGGGAACACGTCGAAGAACGAGCCGCCCGCAAACAGGATGATGAGCAGGATGGCGAACAGGAACCCGGGGATGGCGTAGCCAATCACGATGACGCTCGAAGTCCAGACGTCGAAACGCGAGCCGTCCGACACTGCCTTGCGGATGCCGAGCGGGATCGAGATGAGATACGTCAGCAGCGTCATCCAGATGCCGAGCGACATCGAAACCGGGAGCTTTTCCTTGATGAGGTCGATCACGTTCACGTCGCGGAAATAACTGCGGCCGAAATCGAAGCGGATGAAGTTCCACAGCATGATGCCGAAGCGCTCATAGGCCGGCTTGTCGAAGCCGAACTGCACTTCGAGCTTCTTGATGAATTCCGGGTCGAGACCCTGTGCGCCGCGATACTTGGAGGTCGAGGCGTCGATCTGGGATGCGCCCTGCACCTGCCCGCGTGAGCCGAAGTCGCCGCCTGCCGAGCCGGAGATGCGCGAGGAGGCGCCGGTGTCGGCGCCGGAAAGCTGCGCGATGACGCGCTCGACCGGGCCGCCCGGCGCGAACTGCACCACCGCAAACGAAACCAGCATGATGCCCAGCACGGTCGGGATCATGAACAGCAGTCTGCGGATGATGTATGCGGCCATGGTGTCGGGTTCTCGCTGCCGGCTCTTCTTTAGGCGTCAGAGTATAACAAATTATCCGGCGCGGTCGGCCTTGGCTGCACGCGCCGGGTCATGCCACCAGGTTTCCGGCGCGCCGCGGGAGAAGCCCGGCTTCTTTTCCGGGTGCGCGAACTGGTCCCAATAGGCAATCCAGTGGGACCCCTTGTTCCATTGCGGCACCCAATAGCGGCCGGCGCGGATGACCCTGTCGAGTGCGCGGCAGGCCGTGACCAGTTCCGGGCGCGTACCGGCTGCCACGATCTTGTCGATCAGCGCGTCGATGGCGGGGTCGGCCATGCCGGCGAGGTTGTTGGAACCCCTGGTCGCGGCGGCATTGGAAGAAAAGAACGAGCGCAGCGAATCGCCCGGAATCGTCGAGAAGCCAAAGCGGCTGATGGTCATGTCGAAATCGAAGTCGTCGCGCCGCGCCTGATACTGGATCGGATCGACGATGCGCAGCGTCGCCTCAAGTCCGATAGTGGCGAGGTTCTTGATGTAGGGCATGTGGTGCGGCTGGAAGGAGGGTTCGTCGATCAGGAACTCGATGGTGAGGCGTTCGCCGTTCGGTCCGACGCGCTTGCCGTCCTTGAGCTGCAGGCCGGCCTGCTGCAACAACGCGATGGCCTTGCGCAGCATGTTGCGGTCCTGGCCCGAGCCGTCCGATACCGGCGGCAGGAACGGCTCGCCGAACACTTCGTCCGGCACCTTGCCGCGGAACGGCTCCAGCAGCGCGATCTCTTCCGCGCCCGGCTTGCCCTTCGCCATCATGTCGGAATTCTGGAACATCGACTGCGTGCGGTCGTAGGAGCCGTACATGATGTTCTTGTTGGTCCACTCGAAGTCGAAGGCGTAGCAGAGCGCCTCGCGCACCAGCGGGCTCTTGAATTTCTCGCGGCGCGTATTGATGAACCAGCCCTGTGCGCCGGAAGGCGTATCGTCGGAGATAATTTCCTTCTTGACGCGGCTGTCCTTGATCGCCGGGAAGTCGTAGCGCGTCGCCCAGATGCGCGAGGTAAATTCCTCGCGGAACAGATAGCCCTTGGCGGTGAAGCCTTCGAAGCCGACATCGCGGTCACGATAATATTCAAACCGCAGCGTATCGAAATTGCTCTGCCCGATGCCGACCGGCAGGTTCGCGCCCCACCAGTCCTTGACGCGGTCGAACTCGATGTAGCGGCCCGGCTCGAACCGGCCGACCTTGTAGGGGCCGCAGCCGAGCGGAATTTCGAGGGTGGTCTCTTCAAAGTTCTTTTTCGTGTAATAGGCCTTTGAGAAGATCGGCAGCCCGGCGACATAGAGCGGCACGTCGCGGCCGCGCTTTTCGGCAAACTTTACAACCACTGTCGCTTCGTTTTCCGCTTCCGCGCTGACGAAATCACGCAGCATTTGCGTGATGAGCGGGTGGCCCTTCTGCTTGAGCGTGGTGAGCGAGAATGCCACGTCTTCCGCCGTCAGTTTCGTGCCGTCGTGAAAGCGCGCCTCGGGCCGCAGGATGAAGCGATAGGTCAGGCCGTCGGCGGAAATCCGCACGCTCCTGGCTGCAAGCCCATACATGCCGTCGGGTTCGTCGGCGGCGCGTACCATCAGGCTCGCAAACGTCAGCTCCATGCCCTGCGCGGCATCGCCCTTGAAGATGTAGCTGTTGAGCGAATTGAAGGTCTGGAAATTCTGGTTGTATTGCCGCGATGGTCCGATCTGCGAGAACAGGCCGCCCTTCGGCGCTTTCGGATTGACGTAATCGAAGTGCGGAAAACCCGGCCTGTATTTCAGGTCGCCGAATGCCGAGATGCCGTGGCTTTCGGTTTCGCCGGCGGTTTGCGCAATGCCGAGTTTTGCCGAGGCCGCAAGCGCCACCGCGCCTGCGCCAAGCAGCAAGACCTGACGGCGATCCGCCTTCGGGCTTGTCACTGGCGGCTGCCGGCCTTCGCCGCCTTCTGCGGGTCCCACCACCAGATCGTCGGGAAAGCGGACAGCCCATACTCTGGCAGCTTGTCCGGGCGCGAGAAGCGGTCCCAGCGCGCGGCGCGTACCTTGCCATAGGTCCAGTTCGGCACGACGTAGTGATTCCACAGCAGCACGCGGTCGAGCGCGTGCGTCACCGCGACCAGTTCATCGCGACTCTTGGCGAAGATCACCTTGTCGATCAGTGTGTCGATGGCGGGATTCTTGATGCCGACATAGTTGCGCGAGCCGGCCTGATCGGCTGCCGGCGAACCCCAGAAGTCGCGCTGCTCGTTGCCGGGCGACAACGACTGTCCCCACGACGCAATGATGATGTCGTAGTCCCACTGGCGCAGGCGGTTCTCGTATTGCGCGTCATCGACCGAACGGATGGAAACCGTGATGCCGAGTTTTTCAAGTCCCGGCTTGTAGGGACCGACAAAGCGTTCGGTATCGGGGCTGCTAATCAGAAATTCGGCGGTGAAGGGTTCGCCGGTCCTGGCATTGACGAGCTTCTGGTTGCGGACTTCGTAACCGGCTTCCTTCAGCAGCCGAACGGCCTCGCGCAGGTTGTTGCGCACAGATTCCGGATTGCCGCCGACGGGATTGCTGTAGGGCGTCGTGAAGACTTCCGGCGGCACCTTGTTGCGCACCGTCTCGAGAATTTTCAGTTCTTCGCCTTGCGGCAAGCCACTTGAAGCGAGTTCGGTGCCCTCGAAGTAGCTCTTGATGCGTTTGTATTGGCCGAAGAAAATCTGCTTGTTCATTTCCTCGAAATCGAACGCGAGGTTGAACGCGCGACGGACACGCGGATCGGAGAATTTCTCGCGACGGGTGTTGAAGGCAAACGACTGCATGACGCCGAAATTGCGGATCGGGAATTCTTCCAGCACGACGCGCTTGTCGCGCACCGCGGGAACGTCGTAGGCCGTCGCCCAGTTCTTCGCGCTGTTCTCGGAGCGCCAGTCAACCTGATCGGCCTTGAAGGCCTCGATGGCGATGGTGGGCTCGCGGAAATATTCGTAGCGGTACTCGTCGAAGTTATCGCGGCCGACGTTCACGTTGACGTCCTTGCCCCAGTAATCCTTGACGCGCTCGTAGACGACGGTGCGGCCCGGCACGAATTCCTTGATGCGGTAAGCGCCGTTGCCGAGCGGCGGCTCCAGCGTGGTGCCGGCGACGTCGCGCTTGTTGCCGTTCTTGTCGGTGCCTTCCCACCAATGCTTTGGCAGCACGGTGATCTGGCCAATGATCTGCGGCAGTTCACGATTGCCCGGCTGGTCGAAGGTGAAGGTGATGTCCCGTGCGCGGGTTTTTTCGGCCTTGGTGACGTGGCGGTAGTAGGCCGACATCTGTGGGGAGTTTTTCTTGAACGCCTCGAACGAGAAGATCACGTCCTCCGGCGTCACCGGCTTGCCGTCGTGCCACTTCGCATTGGCGCGCAGACGATAGGTGACGGAGGAGAAATTGTCCGGGTGGCTGACGCTCTCCGCGAGCAGGCCGTACTCGGTCGAGACTTCGTCCATTGCCGACGACATCAGCGTGTCGGAGATCAGTTCGACGCTGGCGGCGAGCGAACCCTTCACGCCGGCGACGACCTGATTGAAGTTGTCGAAGGTGCCGAACGCGATCTGGCGCACCGCGCCGCCCTTGGGCGCCTTCGGGTTGACGTAGTCGAAATGCGCAAAGCCCGCCGGGTATTTCAGGTCGCCGAACAGCGACAGGCCATGCCGCCAGACCGGATCGGCAGCAAATGCCGAAACGGCGCTGAGGCCGGTGAGTGCAGCGGCAAGGGTGAGAGCGGAAAGGGCGGGGGCGAGACGGAAAATACGGCAGGAACCCACTGAAAGCGCTCCAGAACTGTCACCCGGATCGGGCCGGTGCATCAGTCTAGCGTACTATTCGTGGTTTGAATGCGGCGCAGGCGGGCAACGCGGCGTTTGGGCGCTGGCGAGGTCATCACATTCTGGTGGTTTTTGCCGGTGGGATTTTGCGGCTGCCTGAAAAAGAAACGGCCGGGCTTTTGGCCCGGCCGTTTCCGCATTCCCCAATGCTGAATTTGAGATGGTTTACTTCGGCAGCGGCTTTGGCGAATCGGCCAGCGAATTGAGATAGGCCAGAATGTCGGCGCGCTCGCTGTCCTTGCCGATGCCGGCGAAGCCCATGGCGGTGCCGGGGACGAAGCCCTTGGGGCTCATGATGAAGTGGTTGAGGTCGTCCAAGGTCCAGGCGCCCTTCTTGGCCTTCATGGCCGCGGAGAAGTTAAAGCCACGGCCCTCGCCGCGCGCTTCGCCGACGACGCCGTAAAGGTTCGGGCCGACGCGGTTCGGGCCGCCCTTTTCGAACGTGTGGCAGGCGATGCACTTCTTGGCAGCGGTTTCGCCGCGCTTGACGTCCGAGGAAGCCAGCAGCGTCCCGATCGGAACAGCGACTGCGGCCGGCGCGGCTTGCCCCGGCGCGGCCTTTTCCTGAACGGCGATGTCGTAGCCCGGCTTTTCGGGCTTGTGAGGGGCAAAAATCGCCCCGGCGGCGATGTTTAGCGACAGCAGGCTGAGGCACGTAAACAGCAACGCGCCCATGATCTTGTTGAGTTCAAAGGAATTCATCGCAGCGCAGCTCCCGCAGCAGGCGGAAAAGGTTGGAACTCGGCTGAACACCGAGTATTGCGGCGCAGAGATAGCCGGTTTGCGGCGCTTCTTGCAACCCGTATAAACGGGTGAATTCCCGGATAATTCTATCCGTATTTGCAGGCCTCGCTGACACTGGGATTGGCTTCAAAAATGGCGGTTTCCGACGCTGTCGTCATCATCCCGGCGCGCATGGCGGCAACCCGCCTGCCGGGCAAGCCGCTGGCGGATATCGCCGGCAAGCCCATGATTGTGCATGTCTACGACCGGGCAAGGTCGGCCAACGTCGGGCAGGTCGTCGTTGCGACCGATTCGGAGGCGATTGCGGCGGCGGTCGAGAAGGCCGGTGGGCAGGCGATCATGACCCGGGCCGATCACCCTTCAGGCTCCGACCGGATTTTCGAGGCGCTGGGCCATCTCGATCCCGAGCGCAAGGTGAAGTTCATCGTCAACGTCCAGGGCGACCTGCCGACGCTCGACCCTGCCAACCTGCGCGCCGCACTGGCGCCGCTGTCGGATCCGGCCGTCGATGTTGCCACCATCGCGGCGGAAATCAGAAAGCCCGAGGAGCGCACCAACCCGAACGTCGTGAAGGTGGTGGGAACACAGAGCGCGCCCGGCCATCTGCGGGCGCTGTATTTCACCCGCGCCACCGCGCCCCATGGCGACGGCCCGCTCTATCACCACATCGGCCTCTATGCGTATCGCCGCTCGGCGCTGGAGCGGTTCGTCACGCTCACGCCGTCGCCGCTGGAGCAGCGCGAGAAGCTCGAACAGTTGCGGCTTCTCGAAGCCGGCATGCGGATCGACGTGGCCATCGTGGATTCCGTCCCGCTCGGGGTCGATACGCCGGAAGACCTCGAAGCCGCCCGCGCCGCTCTCGCCCGCCGCTAGTGTTGACTCAAGGCCCGCCCCGCCCATAACGAACAGCATGAAAAAAGCCAATATGACCAAACGCAAGATCGTCTATCAGGGCGAGCCCGGGGCCAATTCCGACCTCGCCTGCCGGCAGGCCTATCCGGCCTATGTGCCGACACCGTGCGCGACCTTCGAGGACGCGTTCAATGCGGTGCGCACCGGCAGGGCCGAGCTTGCGATGATCCCGATCGAGAACTCGGTCGCCGGACGTGTTGCCGACATTCATCACCTGATGCCGCATTCCGGCCTGCACATCGTCGCCGAATATTTCATGCCGGTGCACCATCAGCTGATGGCGATCAGGAGCGCATCGTTCAAGACGCTCAAGACCGTCGAGAGCCACATCCATGCGCTCGGCCAGTGCCGCACGGCGATCCGCAAACTTGGGTTGAAGGCCGTGGTGGCTGGCGATACGGCAGGCTCGGCGCGGCAGGTCGCGGAAGCTGGCGACAAGACGCGGGCATCGCTCGCGCCTGCGCTGGCGGCGAAAATCTAC
Source organism: Hyphomicrobiaceae bacterium (assembly GCA_947472885.1). Lineage (GTDB taxonomy): Bacteria > Pseudomonadota > Alphaproteobacteria > Rhizobiales > Xanthobacteraceae > CANJBX01. Next base: position 8,698 of record CANJBX010000026.1, on the reverse strand, counting down.
GGATTGAAGATTCTCCAGCGCGACTGCGAGGACGAGAAGCACAACACCACGCGTTTCATCGTCTTGCAGAAGAAGCCGAAGTGGGCGCCGCAGCCGAAAGGCAAGTCCAAGGTCGTGACGACGTTTGTGTTTGAGGTGCGCAACATTCCGGCGGCGCTTTACAAGGCGCTCGGCGGCTTCGCCACCAATGGCATCAACATGACCAAGCTCGAAAGCTACATGGTGCGCGGCAGCTTCTCGGCGACGCAGTTCTATGCCGATGTCGAGGCGCATCCCAAGGACCGTGCGCTGGAGCTGGCGCTCGAGGAACTCGAGTTCGTGGCGCAGCCCAAGTCGATGAAAGTGCTCGGCGTCTATCCGGCGCACAGGCACCGTGCCAAGCTGACGTCCTGATGGGAACTAGAATGGAGCGTGCGCAATGACCGATGGGCCAGCCAAAGTCAGACGCACGCTGCATTTGAGATTTACCGCGCCATCTGCCGACCCCAAGCAGCTGCAGGCGATGGTGCAGGCCGGCAAGCCGTTCTACGAATTCTTCGGCTGCAAGGAAGTGCGGCTCCTGCAGAACGTCGACGATCCGGCGCGCTACACCCAGATCATCGAGTACGAAACCGACGCCGGCATCGAGGTCAATCGCCAGCAGCTGGCGAGCGATGCGCGCTGGCAGGCCTCGTTGCAGATGTGGCGCAGCGTCGTCAGCGGCGCGGTAGACGTTGAGGTCTACCGCGACACCAACGGTGTCGAAGACTAGCGGCCATTCAGGCCGCCAGCTGCGGGTCACGCCGGACGCGGGTTTTGTCGCCGCCATGCGCGCGCACCACAGATTCAATTTCCGAACGGTCCATGCCGATGTCCTTGAGTGGGCGGTCATCGAGCTTTTGAAGCCGTGTGACTGCGGTCCGCTGGTCTGCGGCCGCCTTTAGCCATGCGAGCGCGTCCGACAGAGCATACAGAACACGCGCCGCGCCATTCAGCACGGACCCTGCCAGCTTGCGCGCTAGCGCTCTGTTGGACTCCTGACGCAGCAGTTCGGCGCGGCGGATCGCGTTCCGGCGCAACTCGTTCCATTGCTGCGGGGTGAGTTCGCGCCAGTCGAGCGCGGTGAAACCCAATTCATCATCGCTTGCCATCTGAGGCTCCATTGCCGGGGCGTCGTGTGCCGCCCGATTGGCAGTGGATTTACAGCGTGAGTTACATCATATAAAATAATTAATAATGATATTTATCATCTCTAAATGAGATTTAAGAAGGCTTCCCTATTGACTTGTCCGACCTGCAGATTTTCCGCTCGGTGGTGAGGGAGGGCGGCATCACGCGCGCCGCCGAAAAGCTCAACCGCGTGCAGTCCAACGTCACCACGCGGGTGCGCCAGCTTGAGGAAGATCTCGGCGTCGAACTGTTCATTCGCGAAGGCAAACGCATGCAGCTGTCGCCCGCCGGCAAGCTGCTGCTCGACTACGCGGACCGCCTGCTCGATCTTGCCCGCGAGGCACGCGATGCGCTCCACGACGAAGCGCCGCGCGGCGTGCTGCGGCTGGGCTCGATGGAGAGTACGGCTGCCATGCGCCTGCCTGCCCCGCTTCATGAATTTCACCAGCTTTATCCCGGCGTCAGCCTGGAGTTGCGCACCGGCGATCCCAAGGTGCTGGCCGAAGCGGTACTCGCCGGCGAGATCGATGCTGCGCTGGCAGCGGAGCCGCTTTGCGAAGGACCGTTCGAGAAGACGCTTATCTACAACGAAGAACTCGTCATCGTCGCGCCGCCCCATCACCCGCTGATCCGCGTGCCGCGCGATGCGCAGCCGCAAACCGTGCTGGCGTTCGAGTACGGGTGTTCCTATCGCGCCCGCATGGAGCAATGGTTCGCGATGTCGGGCCATGTTCCCGCGAAGATCGTCGAGATCACGTCATGGCATGCGATCATCGGCTGTGCCGCGGCGGGTATGGGTATCTCCATGGTGCCGCGCATGCTGCTGACGAGTTTCCTCGAGCCGCACCACATCAGCATCCATGCGCTGCCGCCCGGCGTGTCCCATGCGCCGACCATGCTGATCTGGCGCAAGGGCGCGGCGTCGCCGAACGTGCGGGCGCTGCGCGAGGTTCTGCTCGCAAAGGCAGAGCCGGCGGCGAAGAAAATGGCGAAGCGGGCGCGGGCCTAGATCGTCTGGTTATACGCGCCGACCTCCGGGTGCGTGCGCAGGACGGTGTCTATAGCCTTGAACATGTCGCGCATGCGGCTCTCCGACACCGGGCTTTCGACGACGACGACGAGTTCGGGCTTGTTCGAGGATGCGCGCAACAGGCCCCATGAGCCGTCCTCGACCGTGACGCGCACGCCGTTGACGGTGACAAGATCGCGGATTGCCTGACCGGCAACCTTGTCGCCCTTCTTCTGTGCCGCTTCAAAGTGTTTCACCACCTGATCGACGATGCCGTACTTGGTCTCGTCCGCGCAGTGCGGCGACATGGTTGGCGAACCCCAGGTCTTGGGTAGTGCGTCCTTGAGTTCCGACATCTTCTTCGACGGATTGCGCTCCAGCATGTCGCAGATCGCAATCGCCGACACGAGGCCGTCGTCATAGCCGCGGCCGTAGGGCTTGTTGAAGAAGTAATGGCCGGATTTCTCGAAGCCCGCCAGCGCGCCGATCTCGTGGGTGCGGCGCTTCATGTAGGAGTGGCCGGTCTTCCAGTAGTCGGCCTTGACGCCGTTCCTGATCAGCACCGGGTCGGTCGCATAGAGGCCGGTCGATTTCACGTCCACGACAAACGTCGCGCCGGGGTGCAGCGTGGACATGTCCCGCGCGAGCATGACACCGATCTTGTCGGCGAAGATTTCATCGCCCTTGTCGTCAACGACGCCGCAACGGTCGCCGTCGCCGTCAAAACCCAGACCGATGTCGGCCTTGTGTTCCAGCACGACATCGCGAATGGCGTGCAGCATTTCGAGGTCTTCGGGGTTCGGATTGTATTTCGGGAACGTGTGATCGAGGTCGCAATCGAGCCGCACGACTTCGCAGCCGATGGCTTCCAGCACCTGCGGTGCGAATGCGCCCGCCGTGCCGTTGCCGCAGGCGCACACGACCTTGATCTTGCGCTTGAGTTTGGGCCGCTTGGTGAGATCGCCGATATAGCGCGCCGGGAAATCCGCGACAAAATGATACGAGCCGCCGCCTTCGTTCCTGAATTTCGCGCCGAGCACGATTTCCTTGAGCCGCGTCATTTCGTCGGGGCCGAAGGTGAGCGGACGGTTGGCGCCCATCTTCACGCCGGTCCAGCCATTGTCGTTGTGCGAGGCCGTCACCATGGCGACGCACGGCACATCGAGATCGAACTGCGCGAAATAGGCCATTGGCGTCACTGCAAGCCCGATGTCATGCACCTTGCAGCCGGAAGCGAGCAGGCCGGAAATGAGTGCGTATTTGATCGAGGCCGAATAGCCGCGGTAGTCGTGGCCGGTGACGATCTCCGGCTTTTGCCCGAGTTCGCGGAGCAAGACACCCAGCCCCATGCCGAGCGCCTGAATCCCCATCAGGTTGATTTCTTTTCCGAACAGCCAGCGCGCGTCGTATTCGCGAAAGCCGGTAGCCTTCACCATCGGCTCGGACTCGTAGGCATAGGTGTTGGGGATCAGCAGCGGCTTTGGGGTGGGAAACATCAATAACCTCGTGATGGCAGGGCATGATCCCGAAAAGTGGATGCCGGTTTTCGGATCAGATCATGCCCAAACAAGTCGGGCATATCCCATGTGGGGGTGGACGCAAGCGGATGGCCTGCAAATAGCGATTAAGCCTTAAAGTCGGGAAAATTTATGACCGCTCCACCACGGCATGGGTGAAAATTCCCGAAGCCGCCAGAAAGCCCGCAATAATCACGAGAACGCCGCCGATCCCGGTGGCCTCGGCGGTCAGGCCGGCGAGGACGGGGACGACCATCTGGCCGATCCGGTTGCCGGTCAGGCGCAGCGAAAGCGCAGTGGCGCGAGCTTCCGGCGGGGCGATCAGGACCACGCCCGAGAAGGTCAGAACGGTCGATACGCCAAGTCCGAGGCCCATGATGACGACGGCGAGATACATGAAGGGAAGCGACACCGGCAGCCCGATCAGGGTGAAGCCTGCGGCGCCCATCAGCATGCCGACGAGAATCAGCCGCGTCCGTCCGAACCTGTTGATCAGGCGTGCATAGAAGAAGCGAGCGCCAATCGACACCGCCGTGCGCGTCGCCAGCAGGATGCCGATGTCGCGGGTGTCGATGTGACGTTCGGTGCCGAGGAGCGGCAGGTAAACCACCAGCAGTTCAAACGCCACGACCGTGACGATGCTGGCGGACAGGATCGCGGTCAGCGCGCGATTGCCGAGAAGCTCGCGAATGGTGAGGCGGCTGGCGGGGCGTTCGTGCGCCGGCTCGCGGACGGCGGGGCGAAGCGCAAACGCCGCGATCTGGGAAACGGCAGCGCCGCCGAGCGCGATGGCGAACAGCGTCCCTGTCGGCGGAATATGCGCGTCGCCGCCGAACCAGCCAAGGATAGCCGGTCCAAGGCCTTGGCCGGTCGCAATGGCGATCATGTGATAGCCGAACACGCTCTCGCGCGAGATCGGCCCGGCGCTGCGCACCGACATCATCTGGTGTCCGGCCATGCAGAACATGTGGCCGAAGCCCAGCACGATGGAGAATACCAGCAGGTAAAAGTCCGACGCCGGCCGCCACCAGAATCCGGCGCAGGCCAGCAGCATCAGGAACGCGCCGAGCCATGCGGAAGCAGCGTCGTGTCCGCGGTCGATGTAGCGGCCGAGCGGCACGGCGGCAAACACCGGCACCAGCGAAAAGCCCGCGGCAATCAGGCTGATCCAGAATACGGAAAGGTCGAGTTCGATGGCGCGATAGGAAGTCGTCACGCGCGCCAGCGACACCACCAGGTTCACGATGACGGTGTTCGCCATCAGCGCGATGAACAGCGGATAGTTCAGGTCGCCTTTTACAGGCGATGCCGTGGTGGTTTCCAGGCTCGGATTTTCAGACATCGATGAATTTCTGCCGCCCCCGGCTGCGCCTTACCGGCCTGCGCTTTCTAGCAGCAGGCGGCGCGCCAAACGACTGGTTCTTGGTCAAAATCGCGGATAGGCGGCCTGCCGGGCGCGCATGGACGCCGTGTTTTAGGGCGAAAGCGCGCTTTACGAATCGGATTTTGGGACCTTAGACTTCAAGGGTCGTCAACAACCCGAAAGGAGGTGATCCTGTGTCTCATTGTCTATCGCCGCGGTCGCCGGCATGTGTGACCTGGATCCTCGCCTCAACCGAGGTCCAGGCGTAGCGCTTTCGAGCGCTATGAAGTAGCGGGCGGTTCGCGCGCAAGCGTTGAACCACCGCCATGCCGGACCAAGGTCCGACAATGGAAGGGTCACCCGAAAGGGTGGCCCTTCGCATTTTTGGAATGATGTGAGGCTTACTGCTCGAGGATCAGCTTGCCGTTCTTCTGTTCCCAGCGAAGCTGCGAGAGAAACGACATGCCGAGCAGGTTTTGCCCAAGCGCTTCGTCCGGCAACACCAGCGCCGCAACATCGCGCACGGTGACGCCGCCGATATCGACCTTCTTGAGCTGCACGCGCGCGGCCTTGACCCTGCCGTTCGCGGTCGCGACCAGCGCGGTGTAATCCGCCGGCACCGGGAAGATGCCGAGCTTGCCGGCATCGCGTTCGCGCAGCGCGATCATCGACGCGCCGGTATCCACCATGAAATCGACGCTGCGGCCGTCAATCGAAACCGGGGTTTCGAAATGGCCGTTCGGCGACTGGCTGATCGTGACCTTGCGGCTCGCCGCCGCCGCTGCGGGCGCAACGTCGGCGCGGGCAGGCGTCGTCATGGCCGGCGTGCCGTTGCTGTAAAGCTTCGGCACGAAGGCGCCGATCAGCAGGGCCGCAATCGCAAAATACAGAAGCTGGCGCATTTCCCGCTCCAAGGTGATTCGGAGGCAGGATGCGGCAAAACCGTCTGCATACGGTTAACGCGCGTTAGGGATTGCAGAAATCTAGGCCGGAAGCGGTAATTAGAGGTGCTTCCGGCAACTACAATTTTAGCGAACCAGATTCGGATACCGCATCAGGTACCGCGCGGTTTGGCCCGGCGGGTAGCGGGGGCTTCCAGCGGATTGTCCGGCCACGGGTGACGCGGATAGCGGCCGCGCATTTCGGTCCGCACTGCGGCGTAACTGCCGCGCCAGAAACCCGGCAGGTCGCGCGTCACCTGCACCGGCTTGTGACCGGGTGAGAGGAGTTCGACAACGAGCGGCACGCGCCCGCCGGCAATCGAGGGGTGTTTATCGACGCCGAACATTTCCTGCACGCGGATGGAAAATTTCGGTCCGCCCTCGGCTTCGTAATCAATCGGTACGTTGGAGCCGGTTGGCGCGGTGTAATGCGTCGGCGCTTCCACGTCGAGGCGGCGGCGCAACGCATAGGGCAACATGCCCGAAAGCGCATTCGACAAATCTTCCGCCGAAAATTCCTTCAGCGATGTTTTCCCCGATAGCGCCGCCGCGAGCCAGTCGGCGGCCTGCGCGGCGAGGCCGGCGTCGGAAAGGTCCGGCCACTCATCGCCTTCGGCGTTGCGCAGGAACATCACGCGGTCGCGCCACTGGGTCAGTGCCTTGGTCCATGGCAGGCGGTCGATGCCCGCCTGTGCGATGCCTTCGGCGAGCTTTTTGGCATTTTCGTCGCTGGCTTCGACCGGAACCGGACGATCCGACAGCGCGATTGCGCCGAGCCTGCGGCCGCCGCGCCCGCGCAGGCTCATGGACTGCGTATCGAATGAAATCAGGTCGCGCGTCTCGATCTCTTTGGCGAAGCGGATTTCGATTTCAGCCTGCGTGATCGCCGTGGCCAGAATAATCCTCGCCTGCGTCGCGCTGCCGGCGATTTCGGCGACGGCGAGATAAGGTTCGCGCGACAGCGGCGAGGTCTGGTCGAGCGTTGCGCCGCGCCCGTTGGCAAGCAGGAAACTGCCCAAGAAGCTCCCACTGGCGCCGCGATTTTTCGCAATGCGGTCGGGATAGGCGAGAGCGAGGATGGCGCCGATGGAAATATCGTCGTCGCCCCGCTTGCCTGCGTTTTGAGTTTCAGCCCAGCGCTTCGCCATTCGCCGCGCATCTTCCGCACGGCGCGAGCGGTCGCGGCGCATATCGTCGAGGCGATGGCTCAGGTCCGCATCATTGCCGCCAAGGCCGCGCTCGGTCAGCACCAGTGCGATGTTGGCAGCGATATCGCCCGCGCCTTCCGCTGCGGCATCGACCACCATGCGCGCGAGGCGCGGCGGCAGCGGCAAGGCGCGGAGCTTTCTGCCTTCCTGCGTGATGCGCCCGGCCTCGTCGAGTGCCCCGAGTTCGCGCAACAGGATGCGCGCTTCGTTGAGTGCAGCCTTTGGCGGGGAATCGAGAAACGCCAGTTTGTCGGGATCGCCCGCGCCCCATTGCGCAAGATCGAGTACGAACGAGGACAGGTCGGCGGCGAGAATTTCCGGCTTGGTATAGGCCTCGAGCGCGCCGGTCTGCGCTTCTTCCCACAGCCGATAACAGATGCCGGGCTGCGTGCGGCCGGCGCGGCCACGGCGCTGGTCGGCGGACGCGCGCGACACGCGGACAGTTTCGAGCCGCGTCAGGCCGACATCGGGTTCATAGCGCGGCACGCGCGCAAGGCCGGCGTCGATCACGATGCGGACGCCGTCGATGGTGAGCGAAGTCTCCGCAATCGAGGTTGCCAGCACGACCTTACGCCTTCCTTTTGGTGACGGCGAAATCGCGCGATCTTGGGTCTGCGCATCGAGCGCACCGAACAGCGGCACGATGTCGGTGTTCGGATCGGTGACGCGCTCGCGCAACTGCGTTTCCACGCGGCGGATTTCGCCCGCGCCCGGCAGGAACACCAGCACCGAACCTTCGTCGGCGCGCAGCGCGCGCACGACGGCGTCGGTGACTTGCGGCTCGATATGGTTCTGTGCATCGCGGCTGATGTGGCGCGTCTCGACGGGAAAGGCGCGGCCTTCGCTCTCGATCACCGGCGCATCGCCGAGGAGTTTTGCGACGCGCGCGCCGTCGATGGTTGCGGACATCACCAGCAGCTTGAGGTCGTCGCGCAGTCCCTGCTGCGCCTCGCGCGCCAGTGCTAGTCCCAGATCAGCGTCCAGCGAGCGTTCGTGGAATTCGTCGAACAGCACGGCGGCGACGCCGTCGAGTGAGGGGTCGTCAAGAATGAGGCTGGTGAAGATGCCTTCGGTGACGACCTCGATGCGCGTCTTTCGCGAAATTTTCGAGCCGAAACGCACGCGATAGCCGACGGTTTCGCCGGCGCTTTCGCCCAGTTCATGGGCCATGCGCTCGGCTGCGGCGCGCGCGGCGAGACGGCGCGGTTCCAGCACAAGGATTTTCTTGTCCCTGGCCCAGCCCTGTTCCGCCAGCACCAGCGGCACGCGCGTCGTCTTGCCCGCGCCCGGCGGCGCGACCAGCACGGCGACGTTGTGCGACGCTAGCGCGGCGGTGAGGCCGGGCAAGGCGTCGTCGATGGGGAGGGGCGAGGAAAACTGCATCTGCCGTCATTGCCACTGTTGGCACACTGGCGCAACGAGTCACCTCTCCCCGTTTACGGGGAGAGGTCGGATTGCCATCAGCGCGTTTACGCGCGTCTGCGACGCGCTATGGCAATCCGGGTGAGGGG
>CANJBX010000025.1 GCA_947472885.1 Hyphomicrobiaceae bacterium | reverse complement strand
CGGAATCCGCCCTTCAAGATCGACGTATGAAAACAGCGACCCCGATCTCTCATCCATCCCGCGCATCGCTCACCTCCGTCCTGCGTTAACAAGACGGAATCACGCTAGCGGGCCCAAGGGAAGACCCTTTTTCAACATCCTGTTAGTGCTCGTTTGGTTTCTTGCTCGTAAGCAGCTCGATTGTAAATTCCCGCAATCCCTCCTTTGTGGCCGCCGCGGTGGTTAAGTATTGTTTCGATGATGTGCGGCTGAGTACCCAGCTCGGCCATTCCTGTGGCGACTGTTCTGCGAATGTCATGTAAGCGCCACTGGGCTAGTGGTTTACCTTGCTGGGCCGTGATCCGCCCATCCAGATCCAACTTTACATAAGCCCAAGCGAAGAACGGTCCTGATCCTCGTCCACCAAAGATGAAGTCACAGTCATTCTCCCTCGACAACGATTGCAGGATGCGGAGGGCAGCTTCCGGCAATTGTAGCCGAAGCGGATAATGGTTCTTGGTCCTTGCTCCCGAAATTTCTAGCCTGCCGGTCTCAAGATCAACTTCAGACCACTTCAATCCTCCGATCTCGTTTCGACGAGCCCCGGTAAACAGCAATAAGCGTATGATATTGCTGAAGCGGTCGGCTTGGAGCGCGTTGCAGATAGCTTGGATTTCAAAAGCGTTTAGGACGCGTTCGCGAGACCGGATGTGAGCGGCCGGATTGCTCGTGCCGACAACTGGATTTTTATCGCCAATTCCCTCTCGAATTGTCCACGAAAAGAACGCACTCAACGTCTGTCTGGCTCGGGCCGCAGCCGTAAACCCGTGCTGCTTTGTGATATCTGCTAATTTGAGCGCAACGGCACGGCGCGTGATCAATTCAAGTGGATGGCTACCGAACGATTTCCAGTATTTCGTGAGGTAGCGTTCGTCCGCAATGTAGGTGTTGTGGCGAACAATTAGTTTCTTGACCTCCAGATAGCGATCGGCAAGCGCTCCCAGTGTTATCTTGGCCTGAGCCTTTTTCGCTGCCTTGTCACCCTGAGGGTCGCCGCCTAGCGCAACGAGAGCAAAACGCTTTTTCGCAGCAGCACGGGCGTCCTTTAGATCGAGCTGGAGAACATCTCCGAGTGTCTCCCTGCGCTGACGGCCATTTACGCGATATTGGACGATCCATGATCTTTTTCCGCTGGGCCTAAGTCTGATGCCAAACCCGGGCATCGAGTCGTCGAAGTGAATGACGTCGACTTTGCCAGCATCCAAACTCAATGCCGCCATGTTGTCTTTCGTAAACTCCATCTCTGCTCTCCTGTTTGGGAAGCAGGAGCACGTGTGTGGGGATTTTGGTCACCACATGGGAAGCACGCACCCGCGCGTTTGTGCGTCAGGGTGCCAACATCACAGAGGTGGCGAAAGCCAAAATAGCGCGTGGAGTGGATCACTTGCACTTTCCTGCACGTTCCTGCGTAAACAAACTTATTTGCTAGCCGGAGATCGACAGCACATGCGCGAGGCTCGAGACATACATTGCCTCGTTGACCGGCGTCGAGATCGCATCGCGCTTGCCGGTGATGAGCGCCGATGCAATCGCGCCGGCGTCGCCCGGCACCGCGGCGCGGATGCGGCGGTCGATGCCATCGCGGATACCATCGATGAACGCCGCGTAGCGCAGCTTGAAGCCCTGCGGCGCAGGCGGGGTCTCTATCCTGATCGCGCCGGTGACGAAACCGACCGCGCCGATTTTCTGGAAGTAGAGATCGCGCGCGAAGTCATAGCCACCGGGCCGTAGTGGCGCAGTCGGCGGCGACAGCCGCGCCTTGAGTGACACAAAACTGCCGACAGCGGGCGCTGCCCCTCGCCGCACCGAAAGCCGCACGCGCTCCGGCGGCTTTGCCATCCGCGTGCCATCGAGCTTGTGAACGCGGATGACGATGCGGTCGCTGCGCTCGCGCTCCTCGCGCGCCTCGACAAAGCCGGTGACGCTGGCGCCGAATACGGGCCGATCCAGCACGGGATGCGCGATGACCGCGGCGCGGATCGTGATGATCGCAAAACCCGCCGCGAATGCCGTCAGCATCAGCGCCAGCGGAAACGCGAGCGGGCGCAGACGCGCCAGATACGCCAGCACCGCAAACAGGAAGACCGCTGCCAGCGCGGCGATCCACGACGGCTCGCGCTCGGCGCTGAAGTAGACCGCAACGCCAAGACCGAATGCCACCGGCAGCCATGGCGTCACACGCCCCGGCCCGAAATCGGTGGCAGCTGCGCTTTTCAGATATTCGGCGGCAGTGTGAAAAACATCGGCGGGATGCGGCAGCAGCGTGCCACGCCAGCGACGCGCCCGCGCCTCCGGCCATGTCTGAACCTGACCGCCTGATTGGCGGCCTTTCGCGCCTTCTTGCGCCCTGCCTCGACCCACCATCGCGCCGCCCCATTGCGCGCAGTTCCGACAGAATGCTACCGGAGGATGCAGGGCGGCGAATAGCGGAACGGATACGGAATACCGCAGGAAACAAGAACGCGGTGCTACGCCTTGGGATCAGGCTTTGGCGTAGCTGTCGCGCAGACCGACCGTGCGGTTGAACACCGGCTTGCCCGGCGCGCTGTCCTTGTCGCGCACGAAATAGCCCTGCCGCTCGAACTGCACAGCCTCGGCAGAATTGCCGGCGACCAGCGCGGGCTCGACTTTGGCGTCGGGCAATACTTCCAGCGATTGCGGATTGAGGTCGGCAGCAAACGCCGCAGCGTTCGGACTTTCCGTGGTGAACAGCGGATTGTAGATGCGCACTTCTGCCGACAAGGCATCCGCCGCGGAGAGCCAGTGCATGGTCGCCTTGACCTTACGGCCGTCGGGCGCGTTGCCGCCTTTGGTTGCGGGATCGTAGGTGCAGCGCAGCTCGATCACTTCGCCGGCGGCGTTCTTGATCGCTTCGCGGCAGGTCACGAAATAGGCGTAACGCAGCCGCACCTCGTTGCCGGGAGAAAGCCGGAAAAACTTTTTCGGCGGATTCTCCATGAAGTCATCCTGCTCGATGTAGAGTTCGCGCGAGAACGTGATCTTGCGCAACCCCGCCGCCGGATCATCGGGATGGTTGATTGCATCCAGTTCTTCGGTCTGCCCTTCGGGATAATTCTCGATCACGACCTTTAAAGGCTTCAGCACCGCCATGCGGCGCAGCGCGGTCCTGTTGAGCGTTTCGCGGACCGAGAAATCGAACATCGCCATATCGACCGTGCTGTTCGCCTTGGCGACGCCGATGCGCTTGACGAAATCGCGGATCGCCGCCGCCGGTACGCCACGGCGCTGCAGGCCGGCCAGCGTCGGCATGCGCGGGTCGTCCCAGCCGGACACATGTTCGCCGCGCACCAGTTCGGTCAGCACGCGTTTCGACAGCAGCGTGTAGGTCAGATTGAGCCGCGCGAATTCGTACTGGCGCGGCCGCGATGGCACCGGGAGATTATCGAGGAACCATTCGTACAGCGGCCGGTGATCCTCGAACTCCAGGGTGCAGATCGAATGGGTGATACCTTCGATCGCATCGGACTGGCCGTGCGCGTAGTCGTAGCTCGGATAGATCGACCACGCCGTTCCGGTCCGCGGATGCGGCGCCTTCACGATCCGGTAGAGCGTCGGATCACGCAGGTTGATATTGCCGGATGTCATGTCGATCTTGGCGCGCAACACGCGCGTGCCGTTCTGGAATTCGCCAGCCTTCATGCGCGCAAACAGGTCGAGGTTTTCTGCAACGCTGCGGTCCCGGAACGGGCTGTTCTTGCCCGGTTCCGTCAAGGTGCCGCGCGCGAGCCGCATCTCGTCCGGCGTCTGGTCATCGACATAGGCCTTGCCGTCGCGGATCAGCTGCTCCGCCCAGCCGTACAGCTTGTCGAAATAATCCGACGCGTGGAAAAGGTTGTCGCCCCAGTCGAAGCCGAGCCAGCGCACGTCGCGCTTGATGGCGTCGATGTATTCCTGCTCTTCCCTGGCCGGATTGGTGTCGTCGAAACGCAGGTGGCAGCGGCCGCCGAATTCCTCGGCGATGCCGAAGTTCAGGCAGATCGCCTTGGCGTGGCCGAGATGCAGGTAGCCGTTCGGCTCCGGCGGAAAACGCGTCACCACGGTCTTGTGCTTGCCGGAAGCGAGATCCGCCTGAACGATGTCGCGGATGAAATCGCGGCCTGCCTCGCTCGCCGCCGTCTCCGTCGTTTTGGCCTCGCCTGCCGTCATGCTGTTTTCCGAACCTGTTGAGCCCAAGCCTGTTTAGCCCAAATCTGATAGCCACCGAATAAACGCAGTCTATGTGCCAAATCCGTGTTCTCGCGCCAACCCCGTTTCCTTGTCGCGATTCGGACCTGCTTCACCATTGCCGCGCGAATTCCCTGACACAATCGTGGGCCGTGTGCTACAGGAGCGCCCGATGAAACCCGCCGGAACGCCAAGCATTAAATGACCGATCCCGTCATCACCCGTTTTGCGCCTTCGCCAACCGGCTTTCTCCATATCGGCGGCGGCAGAACCGCCCTGTTCAACTGGCTGTATGCGCGCCGCTTCGGCGGCAAGATGCTGTTGCGCATCGAGGACACCGACCGCGAGCGTTCGACGGAGCCCGCCATCGCGGCCATACTCGACGGCCTCAAGTGGCTCGGCATCGATTGGGATGGCGACACGGTTTATCAGTTCTCGCGCGCCGCCAGGCATCGTGAAATCGCCGAGCAATTGCTGTCCGAGGGCAAGGCGTACCGCTGCTACGCCACGCCGGAAGAACTCACGGCCATGCGCGAAAAAGCCCGCGCCGAAGGTAAATCCAAGCTCTACGACGGCCGCTGGCGCGACCGCGACCCGTCCGAGGCGCCCGCCGGTTTCAAGCCTGCGATCCGCCTGAAGGCGCAGCTGACCGGCGAGACCGTGATCGAGGATCAGGTGCAGGGCCGCGTGGTCTGGCAGAACGAGAACCTCGACGACCTCGTGCTGCTGCGCGGCGATGGCAACCCGACCTACATGCTGGCCGTCGTCGTCGATGACCACGATATGAACGTCACCCACGTTATCCGTGGCGACGATCACCTGACCAATGCGGCGCGCCAGAAGCAGATCTACGACGCGCTTGGCTGGAAGGTGCCGGTGATGTCGCACATCCCGCTGATCCACGGCCCCGATGGTTCCAAGCTCTCCAAGCGCCACGGCGCGCTTGGCGTCGATGCCTATCGCGCCATGGGCTACCTGCCGCGCGCGGTGCGCAACTATCTGGTGCGGCTCGGCTGGGCGCATGGCGACCAGGAAATCTTCTCGACCGAGGAAATGATCGCGGCCTTCGACCTGCCGCAGATCGGCCGGTCGCCGGCACGGTTCGACTTCGCCAAGCTTGAGAGCCTCAACGGCCACTACATCCGCACCAGCACTGACGCCGAACTGGTCGATGAGATCGAGCGCGTACTGCCCTACATCCCCAACGGCGCTGTCATCGCTGCCAAGATGACCCCCGAGTTGCGTACCAAGCTGCTGGCCGCGATGCCCGGCCTCAAGGAGCGCGCCAAGACGCTGCTCGAACTGATCGACGGGGCGGCCTTCCTCTATGCCGACCGGCCGCTGGCGCTCGACGACAAGGCCACCGCACTCCTCAACCCCGAGGCGCGGGCGCTGGTGGGCACGCTGGTGCAGGACCTGTCCGCCATCGCCGACTGGTCGGCCCAGACCACCGAGGAAGCCGTGCGCGCCTTCTCCGAGCGCCAGGGCATCAAGCTCGGTGCGGTGGCGCAGCCCCTGCGGGCGGCGCTGACCGGCCGGACCACGTCTCCGGGCATTTTCGAAGTCCTGGCGGTACTCGGAAAAGCCGAGTGCATCGCACGGTTGAAAGATCAGGCCGACCGGCCTGCCAATTGAGCCGAATCGCCTGATAATAAGCACATGGCCGTTGCAAGCGCCCCATCTTGCAGTGCACACACGAACGGGTGCAAAGTCTTTTTAAGGGGCAAGCTGCTTTACTAGCCATCCGAGGGCACGATCATGGACGCAACCGCGCAAGACAAGAAAAACACCAAGTCCGCCAAGTTGACGGTCGATGGTAAAGACGTAGCTCTGCCCGTCCACGACGGCTCGATTGGGCCGAGCGTGATGGACATCGGCAAGCTCTACGCCCAGACCGGCATGTTCACTTACGACCCCGGCTTCACCTCCACGGGAAGCTGCGAGTCCAAGATCACCTACATCGATGGCGACGAAGGCGTGCTGCTCTATCGCGGCTATCCCATCGAACAGCTCGCCGAACACGGCGACTTCCTCGAAACCTGCTACCTGCTGCTCTACGGCGAGTTGCCGAACCCGACCCAGAAGGCCGATTTCGACTTCCGCGTCACGCGCCACACGATGGTGCATGAGCAGATGAGCCGCTTCTTCCAGGGCTTCCGCCGCGACGCCCATCCGATGGCCGTGATGTGCGGCTCGGTCGGCGCGCTTGCCGCATTCTATCACGACTCCACGGACATTTCGGACCCGCTGCAGCGCATGATCGCGTCGATCCGCATGATCGCGAAGATGCCGACGCTCGCCGCGATGGCCTACAAATACAACGTCGGCCAGCCGTTCGTGTACCCGAAGAACGATCTCGACTACGCCACCAACTTCCTGCGCATGTGCTACGCGGTGCCGACCGAGGACTACAAGCCGAACCCGGTGCTCGCCAAGGCGATGGACCGCATCTTCATCCTGCACGCCGACCACGAGCAGAACGCTTCGACCTCGACCGTTCGCCTCGCCGGTTCGTCGGGCGCCAACCCGTTCGCCTGTATCGCCGCCGGCATCGCCTGCCTGTGGGGACCCGCCCATGGCGGCGCCAACGAAGCCGCGCTCAAGATGCTGGCCGAGATCGGCACGGTTGACCGCATTCCTGAGTTCATCAAGCGCGCCAAGGACAAGAACGACTCGTTCCGCCTGATGGGCTTCGGCCATCGCGTCTACAAGAACTACGATCCGCGCGCCAAGCTGATGCAGAAGACCGCGCACGAAGTGCTGAAAGAACTCGGCATCAAGGACGATCCCCTGCTCGACGTCGCCATCGAACTGGAGCGCATTGCGCTGCACGACGAATACTTCATCGAGAAGAAGCTCTATCCGAACGTTGATTTCTATTCGGGTATCACGCTCAAGGCGATGGGATTCCCGACCAGCATGTTCACCGTGCTGTTCGCGGTTGCGCGTACCGTCGGCTGGATCGCTCAGTGGAACGAGATGATCGAGGATCCGAACCAGAAGATCGGCCGTCCGCGCCAGCTCTACACCGGCGCGGAGCGCCGCGATTACGTGCAGGTCGACAAGCGCAAATAAGCCGCGCCATCCGTCATCTGCTTTGATTTGATAGTCCCGGGTCGTCCAGCGCCCCGGGACTATCTTTTGGGGCATCAGCAATCTGTTTCCGTGAGGCCTCCAGCGCCAATTTGTTTCCGCAGGCCAAACCGCCTGCTATCCTGCCATCAACAAAAACGCGAACCGGAAACGTCTCATGAATACGCGCCTGAACCTTGCCCGCAGGCCCTTTGTCGGTCTTTGCGTTGCCGCACTGATCCAGCTTGCCGCCTCCATATCCGCACAAGCGCAACCCTATCCGAACCGTCCAATCAAGCTGATGGTGGCGTTCCCGCCGGGCGGCAGTTCGGATTTCGTGGCACGCACCATGCAGCCGCGGCTTGAAGCGTTCTTTGGGCAAACCTGTCGTGATCGAGAACAAGCCGGGCGGCGCTGGCGCCATCGCGCTTGAGGCACTCGCCGCCGCGCAGGCCGACGGCCACACGTTGCTCCTCGGCGGGGCCGCGCCTTTCACATCGCCCGCTGCGATGCTCGGCGCGATCTCGTTCGATCCGCAAAAGGACTTCATTCCGGTCACGATCGTCGCCGAGGTGCCCTTCATTCTCGGCGCTGCGTCGGACCTGCCGGAAAAATCGCTCGGCGAACTGGTTGCGCGGGCCAAGGCGAACCCAAAGGGGCTCACCATCGGCCACGGCGGCAACAACACGGCAATGCAGTACACAGCCATGCTGTTCAACCACATGGCAGGCACCAAGATTGAGCTGGTGCCCTATCGCGGCACCGGCCCGGTGATGAACGATCTCCTCGGCAGTCACATTCCTCTCGGCATTCTCGATCCGCCGACGTCGATGTCGCAGATTCAGGCCGGCAAGATTCGCCCGCTGGCGATCTCGACCAAGAAACGTTTTCCGTTGCTGCCGGAAATCCCGACCTTCGATGAAAGCGGCATGCCGGGATTCGAGTTTACCGGCTGGTTCGGCATTCAGGTTCGCACCGGGACGCCGCCGGAGGTGGTGGACAAGATCAGCAAGGCGTTCATCGCGGTGCTGAATGAACCCGACGTGGCGGAGAAAATCCGCTCGGTCGGCGCCGAGCCGCATCCCATGACAGTTGCGGAACAGGCTGAAGCCATCAAGAAAGAAACGGTCATGCGCGCGGAACTGCTCAAGACCATGGGCGCGCAGTAAATAAGTTGGACCTGCTACGCCGGCGGCGCACTGGCAGCGCGCGCGCCGTCATAGGCCCAGGTCACATACATGCCGGCCCAGGTGAAGCCGCCGCCGAATGCCGCCAGGATCAGCTTGTCGCCGGCCTTGAGCTTG
Organism: Hyphomicrobiaceae bacterium; assembly: GCA_947472885.1. Classification (GTDB taxonomy): domain Bacteria; phylum Pseudomonadota; class Alphaproteobacteria; order Rhizobiales; family Xanthobacteraceae; genus CANJBX01. The sequence goes on along the minus strand of CANJBX010000025.1, from coordinate 43,724 downwards.
CTCTCGTAGTCCCACAGGCACAGCGGGATCGTCGCCGCGGTCGTGTTGCCGAACTTGTGGATGGTCATCATGACCTGTTCCATCGGCAGGCCCATGCGGCCCGCGGTCGCCTCGATGATCCGTTTGTTGGCCTGATGCGGCACCAGCCACGCGATGTCTTCGCCGGAGAGCTTGTTACGCTCCATCAGCGTGCCGGCAACCTCGGCCATTTTCGCGACGGCGAACTTGTAAACCTGCGCACCTTCCTGATGGACATAATGCAGACGGCGCGCGACGGTTTCCGCCGTCGGCGGCATGCGGCTGCCGCCGGCCTTCTGATGCAAGAACGGCATCCCCGCGCCATCAGATGAAATGATGCTGTCGATGATGCCGCGCCGGTTGGTCGATGGTTCCAGCATGACCGCGCCGGCAGCGTCACCGAACAGCACGCAGGTCGCCCGGTCGGTGTAGTCGATGATCGACGACATTTTATCCGCGCCGACAACGACGATCTTGTTGTATTTGCCGGTCTCGATGAACTGGCTCGCGATGGTGACGGCGTAGATGAAACCGGAACACGCCGCCTGCACATCGAACGAGCCGATATTGCGGATGCCGACCATGTCGCAGATGAGATTGGCCGTGGAGGGAAACACAAAATCCGGCGTCGTCGTCGCGCAGATCACAAGATCGATGTCGCCCGGCGCAGTCTTTGTTTTCTCAAGCAGGCCACGCACGGCTTCCGCGCCCATGTGCGAAGTGCCAAGGCCCTCGCCCTTCAGGATGCGGCGCTCGCGGATGCCGGTGCGCTCGACGATCCAGGCGTCGGTCGTATCGACCAGCTTTGCCAGTTCGTGGTTGTTCAGCACGTACTGCGGCAGATGGCCATGGACAGCCGTGATCGCAGCACGAAGGGCGGGCGGACGTTTTTTGACGGTTTTTTTGGGGATCATCTTGCGGGGGCGGCTGGGCATGGGGGCATGGTACGACGGGACAGGCGCGTGTGGCTATGTCGGCTTTTGGCCGGCGGCAAGCACCAGTACGATATCGGCGGCCTGAACACCCGCAGATGCGCGGCCGATACCCATAATGCCGTCGATCCGGGCAAAAGCATCGAGCTGCCGCTGGCGTGTGGACGTATCGCCGATCAGCGGCACCAGCGCCGCCGTGAGGTTTTCCGGCGTCAGGCCCCGCTGGACGATCTCGGGCATGATGTTATCGCCCAACACCAGATTGGCGAGGACGATCGACGGCGTCCGCACGAACAGATGGCCGACGATCTCTTCCAGCAGCGAAATCTTGTAGGCGACGACGGTGGGAATTCCGGCAACGGCAAGTTCGAGCGTGACGGTTCCTGAGGCCGCCAGCGCGGCGCGCGCCGTGCGAAATGCCTGCGCCTTCTCCACCGGATCGAGGGTCACGCGTGCTGGCACGCCCCAGCCCGCGACGGCGGCGCGGACGCGCTCCGCCACATGCGGAACGGTCGGTACGACCACATCGAGCGGCCCGCATTGCGCAACTGTCTGTCGCACGGTCTCGCCAAAGGGTTCAAGGAGTCGCGTGACTTCGCCGGTACGGCTTCCGGGCAGCACCAGCAGTACAGGCGGCCTGGCATCGCGCCGTTGCGCGTCGCCCGCATCCGGGCGCAACTCGTCCAGCCGGTCGCACAACGGATGGCCGACATAGGTGCACGGCGGACCGCCGAGTTCCTCATGCACCCTGGGTTCAAATGGCAGCAGCGCCAGCAGATGGTCCACATAGGCGCGCATCTTTCGCGCGCGGCCGGGCCGCCAGGCCCACACGCTTGGCGACACGTAATCGACAATCGGCAGACTGGGCTGCGCGGCGCGTACCTTGCGCGCAACACGATGGGTGAAGTCGGGGCTGTCGATGATGACCAGCATATCCGGCTTCGCCGCTATCGCTGCAGCAGCAGTTTCACGGATTAACCGGAGAATGGTCGGCAACTTGGCGATGACGGCGTCGATGCCGATGATGGCGAGGTCGCTGATCGGAAACAGCGTCGTCAGGCCCTGCGAACCCATCGCGGAACCGCCAACGCCGGAAAACATCACCGGCCGCCCCGCGCGTTCTTTCAGCGACTGCATCAGCGCCCCGCCGAGCCTGTCGCCGGACTCTTCCGTCGCGACCACGAAAACATGCAACGGCTTATTGGCCGCCGTCATGACGGCGTTCCGGGCACGCCGACGACGAAGATCCCGGCCTCGTCCGCAAGCTTGGCGACACGCTGCGGCTCAGCGATGACCGCGCCTCCCGCAAGGATCGCAACGCCAGCGAGGCCCGCTTTCGCCGCAAGCTCGACGGTCGGCGGCCCCACAGCGGGAAGATCGAAACGGCGGTCCTGCGTCGGTTTTGGCGCCTTCACCAGCACGCCGACGCCCGGCGGTGCGCGCAGGCGGCCATTGCGGCGCAGCTCGGCAACGCGGGCGAGCATCTGGTCGGTGCCTTCGGTCGCTTCCAGTGCAATGACATGACCGTTGGCCACGATAGCGGCCTGTCCCACGTCAAAAGGCCCAACCGCCGCGATCAGCGCCAGCCCCCGCGCGATGTCTTCAAGGTCGCGCGCGCCGGGCGTGCGGCTGCCGACCGGACCTTGGGCAACGAGAATTTCAGGCGCGACTTCATGCGCGCCGACCAGAAGGAATCCCTGGCTCTCAAACAGCCTGCCAATACCGGACAGCAGATGATCGTCGCCGCCGCGAAACGAGCCAAGGATTTGCGGCAGGAAGCGAATGGTGAGCCAGTCGAGCCGGCATTTCCACGGCGACGGCCGGATCAGCGTGCCGATGAATACCAGATCGCGGCAGCCGGCATTGCGCGCGAGACGGCACAGCCGGCCGAATTGCCCGAGATGAACCCAGTGGTGCGGATATTGCGCAACGGCTTTCTCATCGGCCCAGCCGATCAGCGGCAGCAGCACAACCTTGCGGCCGTGCTGGCTGACCGCATCGGCAACTGCAAGGGGAACGCTGCCGCCGCCGCAGATGATACCGAGCGGGGTATCGGCGACGGCGTCGCTCATGATGCTTCAAGCTCGCCGCGATTGACCGCCATGGTCAACGGACGCTTGGCGGTCTTGATGAAGTCCAGAATTTTAATGACCATCGGTTCGCTGGAAAGCTCTTCCGGAAAGCGCGCGAGGCGTTCCTTGAACGTGCCTTCGCCAAAGAAGATCGCCTGATAGGCGTCGCGCACGCGATGCAGCCCCGCCTTGTCGATGCCGCGGCGGCGCAGGCCAACGACATTGAGCCCAACCAGATCCGCCAGCGGACCATGCGCCATGCCGAACGGGATCACATCCGCGCGAATGCCGGACAGGCCGACGATCATTGCGCCCTCACCGATGCGCACGAACTGGCGCACCGCAGCGCCGCCGCCGAACGTCACGCGATCGCCGATGATCGAATGCCCGCCCAGCAAAACGTTGTTCGCGAATACAACGTCATCGCCGACCTTGCAGTCGTGAGCGACGTGCGTGCCGGTCATGATGAAACAGCGGTCGCCAACCTTGGTCAGCCCGCCGTCTTCGGCCGTGCCGATATTCATCGTGACGCTTTCGCGGATCACACACTCAGAGCCGATTTCAAGCCGCGTCGGCTGGCCAGCATACTTGATCGACTGCGGTGGACCGCCCAGGGAAACGAATGGCGAAATCTTCGTTCGCGAACCGACGCTGGTGTGTCCTTCAATGTTGACGTGAGACTGCAGCACGCAGCCATTGCCAAGCGAGACATGCGGACCCACAATGCAATAAGGGCCGATGGTGACGTCGCTGCCGATGACAGCCCCGGAAACAACGCGTGCGGTGGAATCAATGGTCATCTGAACTTTCTTACGCGTCCGCAATCATCGCACCGACGTCAGCCTGGGCCACAACCTGGCCGTTGACCTTGGCGTCGGCGTGATACCACCACATATTGCGGCGGTTGGCGGTTTTGCGAACGTGATACTCGATGGTGTCGCCGGGACCGACGGGTTTGCGGAACTTCGCATTGTCGATGGTCAAGAAGTAAACGACCTTGGGACGATCATTGACACCGAGCTTGCGCACGCAGATGACGCCCGCGGTCTGCGCCATGCCCTCGATCATCAGCACGCCGGGAAACACCGGGTTGCCCGGAAAGTGGCCCTGAAACTGCGGCTCGTTGAACGTGACGTTCTTGATGCCGATGGCGGATTCGTCACCTTGAATCTCAATAACTTTATCAACCATCAGGAACGGATAACGGTGCGGCAGCGCCTTCAGAATGTCCTGAACGGCAGCGGTTTCGAGCGTGATAGATGGGACCTTCATGTGCTGCTCCGGTTGCCGTTCTCGCTGTTGCCACTCGGCGCACTATGTTCCTGAACGCTGCCGGTGCGGGTCAAACGCTCCAGGGTCAGCATTTCGCGGAACCATTGTTTCAAGGGCTTGGCCGGCGTGCCGCCCCAGCGTGCGCCGGGCGGAACATCCGCGTGAACACTCGACGTTGCCGCAAGCTGCGCACCCTCGCCGATGGTAGCATGGTCGATGACGCTGACGCGTCCGCCGAGCACGACAAAATCCTCGATTGTTGCGCTGCCGGCGATGCCGCATTGCGCGACGATCACGCAGTGACGGCCAATCGAGACATTGTGAGCAATCTGCACCATGTTGTCGATCTTGGTGCCCTCGCCGACCACGGTGTCGCGAAACGCGCCGCGGTCGATGCAGGTGCCGGCGCCAATCTCGACGTCGTCCTGAATGATGACACGGCGCACCTGCGGCACCTTGAGATGCCCGCCTGCGCCCATGATGTAGCCGAAGCCGTCCTGCCCGAACCGGCAACCCGGATGAACGATCACACGATCTCCGATGATCGTATGGATCACCGATGCGCCGGCGCCGATGGAGCAATCGCGGCCAACGCGAACTGCGGGGCCGATGACCGCGCCTGCCCCGACGACCGTGCCTGAACCGATCTCCGCCAGCGGACCGATGACCGCGCCGGGATCGACCGTCACGCCACTTTCCAGTCGCGCCGTCGGATGCACGATAGCGCCGGACGAAATACCGCTTACGCCGAACATCGAGGATGGCCGCAGCGTGGTCACGAACAGCTTGCGGGCGACGGCGACAAACGCCTTGTAGGGGTCGCGAACCCGCAGCAAGGCCACATGGGGCGGCGCGTGGGCTTCCAGCCGCGGCGTAATGAGACAAGCGCCGGCGCGGGTCACCGCGAGCTGGTCGATGAACTTGGTGTTGTCGATGAAGGCCAGATCATGCGGACCGGCGCGCTCCAGGGGAGCAACGCTGGCGATGCGAAGGTCCGGCGAAGCAAAACCCTGCAGCTGCGCACCAGTCAGTGCCGCAATCTCGGCAAGCGAGATTGGGGACGGTTCGGGTGCGAACAGCGGCTCGGTCATGTTGCCAACGCCGAAACGCGGTCGGCGGTTATGATCAGAACTTGGTTCCGCCGCCGAAACGGAAGAACTGGGTGCGGTCGTAAGACGCCTTGGTCGTCGCAAAGGCGAGGTCGAAGCGCAGCGGCCCAATCGGCGAATCCCACAGGATGCCCGCACCGACCGAAGAACGGATCGGATTGTCGGCCGGCAGCAGGAGTGTCTCGCCAGTGAGCGCGTAGCTCGTTGGACCGCGATAATCCGTGACCTGACCAACGTCGGCGAACAGCGCAAAGCGCATGCTGAAGTCCTTGGGCGCAAAGAACACCGGGGTCTGGAGTTCGTAGGTTGCAGCCCAATACAACGAACCGCCCAATGCGTCCTGATTGGTACCCGGCGTCAGATCGCGTGGACCGAAGCCGGCGGGCGCGAAGCCACGCACGATGTTCGGACCACCCTGGAAGTGATCGAGCATGCGCAGGTTCTGGCCACCCCATCCCGTCGCGTGACCGGCCTGGAAGCGCGCCATGCCAACAACGTCCGATGCGATCTCGGAGTAGTGCTTGAAATCAGCAGTTGACTTGACGAAGTTGACGTCGCCGCCGACACCGGCGATGTCCTGATTGAATGAAGCCGAGAAGCCGCTGGTCGGGTTACGATTGTTGTCGAGCGTATTGTAGGTCAGTCCGTAACCGACGAGCGAGACGAATACCGGGCCTTGTGCGAGTTCCTTGCGGATCGCCAGCGATGCTTCGCCGTCGTTGTAGCAAGCAGGCGGGTTGATGATGTTACAGTTGTTGAGAACCGGCGGCAGCGAGATTTCCTGCCGGTAGCCTGAATAACGCGTCTGCAAGCCGATATTGTCGGTGAGCGGAACGCCGAGACGGATCGCGCCGCCAATCGTCTTGGTGTTGTATGACAGATAGCTGGTGCTGGTCGTTTGCTTGCCGAACACGTCGAGACCCAGCGCGACCCGCTGGCCCATCAAGTAAGGCTCGACAAACGACAGATCGAAGCCGCGCGAGCGCTGGCCATACTGGACCGAGGCACGCACGTTCTGACCGCGGCCAAGCAGATTGCGCTCGCCGACCGAAACTTCGCCCAATGCGCCATCGGCGGTCGAAAAGCCGCCGGAGAATGCAAATTCGCCGGTCGATTGTTCTTCGACTTCAACGTTGACGATAATGCGATCAGGCGCAGAGCCCGGCTCATTGGTGACACGAACGGACTTGAAGAAATTGAGATTCTTGAGGCGACGCTCGGCCCGATCAATCAGCGCGCGGTTATAGGCATCGCCTTCGGCGATATCGAATTCGCGACGCACGACATAGTCACGCGTACGCGTATTGCCGCGGATGTTGATGCGTTCGATGTAGGTGTGCGGACCTTCGTCCACCACGAACAACATGTTGACCTTGTGGCCTGCGAAATCGCGCTCACCGCGCGGACGCACGACCGCAAACGGGTAGCCACGCTTGGCAATGTCGATGGTGATATCTTCGACGGTCTTTTCAACGGCATCGGCGTTATAGACACCACCGGGAGCCATACGAAGCTTGGGGCGCAGCGCAATGGCATCAACGGTGCGAACATTCGATTGAATGTCGACGACGCCGAAGCGGTAAAGGTCGCCTTCCTCGATTGTATAAGTGACCGTAAAGCCCTTCGAGCCGGGATCGAACTCGGCTACCGCCGAAGTCACGCGCACGTCGGCATAACCTACCTTGAGGTAGAACTTGCGCAGCAGTTCGCGATCCGCCTCGATGCGATCCGGATCGTAGAAGTCGTTGCTCTTGATCCAGCTCAGCCAATCGGTTTGCCCGGTCTTGACGATGTCTTTCAAACGGTAGTCGGAATACGCCTTGTTGCCGACAAAACGGATCTTCTGGACGGCGGTCTTGGCGCCCTCCTTGATCTCGTACACGAGATCGACGCGATTGTTCGGCAGTTCGATAATCTTGGGATCCACGGAAACGTCATAACGTCCGCTGCGCTGGTAGATTTCCATGATGCGCTGGACGTCGGACTGCACGGCCGCACGCGTATAGGCGCCGCGCGGCTTGGACTGGAGTTCCGAGGAAAGCTGTTCGTCCTTGGCCTTGTAGTTGCCTTCGAACGCAATGCGATTGATGACCGGGTTTTCCCGCACAGCCACGACCACACGGCCGCCTTCCTGGCGAATTTTGACATCCAGGAACAGGCCGGTGGCGTAAAGCGCCTTCAGGCCGGCATCGATGGAGGCCGTATCGCGGCCCTTGAAGTAGGAACGGATCGTCTCGGCTTCGACGCGGCGGTTGCCTTCGACGGCGATGGAACTGACGCCCTGCGCATAGGCAGCGTCAAAACGCCCGCCACTGGTGGCCAGCGAACCCCAAAGTACCCCACCAAGGACCAAGCTGGCGACGCTCAGCCCCCAAAGCACTCTTACGATCAATTCCATCCCGCTACGCCCTTAAATCCCCTGCGGTCGTCCGTTCGCTTAACGGCATTTCCGGCTACCAAGAGTTACTTGTAACCGGCTTTTCCGTCCCCTGCAAACAGTCCGCACTACCCCATTTAGCCGTTAAATCTCAGAAACTTGCCCATTTACCGCAGATCCGCCCCGGATCACGACGGCGCAAGGTTCCGGATGTCGTTGTAAGTCGCAAAAATCATCAACATTGCGACCAGAGCAAGACCAACCCGGAAACCGTATTCCTGCGCCCGTTCGGACAGCGGACGGCCCCGAATCGCCTCGATCCCGTAGAATAGAAGATGCCCGCCATCGAGCAGCGGTACTGGAAACAAATTTAGCAGACCAATCGACACGGAAAGCACCGCGGCGAGGTGAATCAGCGCGGTCATGCCAGCGGTCGCGACCTGCCCCGAAACCTGGGCAATGCGGATCGGTCCACCCAACTGATCCGCTGACTCGCGGCCAGCGATCACACCACCGAGGTAGGACATGGTGCGATCGACCACGAACCAGGTTTCCTGCATGCCCAGCCAGACCGCCTTGACCGGATTGACCTGTTCGACCGAAGCCTCTTCCGGCGCCATCGAACGCGCGACGCCAAGAACGCCGACGCGGTGAACGTTACCGAAGCTATCCTTGACCTCGCGCAGCTGCGGCGTGGCGTTCAGCGCTACCTGTGCGCCGCCACGCTGGACAACAATGGCAAGCTGCTTGCCCGCGCTGGTCGATATGATGCGCTGCATGTCGTTGAAACTGTCGATGGTGCGGCCGTCGATGGAAAGGATCGTATCGCCGCCACGCAGACCAGCCGCAGCGGCGGCGCTGTTTTCCTGCACGGAATCGACGCGCGCGACCGACGACGGCTTGCCGTAGATCATGAACACGCCAGCAAAAATAACGATGGCCAGAATGAAATTCGCAATCGGGCCCGCGGCCACGATAGCCGCGCGGGAACGCACCGGCTGGTGGGAAAAGTTGACGCTCTTCTCGTCGGAATTCATGCCGGCAACCGCGGCCGTATCCGGCACGCTGGCGGCATTGTCGTCGCCAAAGAACTTTACGTAGCCGCCCAGCGGGATCGCGGAAATCTTCCAGCGCGTATTGTAGCGGTCGTTGAAGCCGAACAGTTCCGGGCCAAACCCCACCGAAAAGGTCAGCACCTTCACGCCGCACATGCGGGCTACGAGGAAGTGCCCAAGTTCGTGGAAGAAAACGACAATCTTCAGGACAAACAGGAAAGGGACGAAATAGCCAATGACGCCATTGCCGAAAGCCCCCATGCCGGACGCGATATCACCAAACATGCATTCCTCACCGTGTTGACGACTACAATTGGCCGCATCCGATTAGCGAACTGTTAGGAAGCCTTTGCGGCAATTCGGGGCAATAGGTCCGCGGCCAGGGATCGTGAAACATGGTCAACGGAAAGTGCATCCTCGACGCTCGCGGGCTCCCGCAAATGGCCCCGGCGGCCTGCCTCAGTCACCGTTTCTTCCACCAAGGCCGCGATTCCGGCAAACCCGAGGCGTTTTGCCAGAAAAGCGTCCACGGCAACTTCATTGGCGGCGTTAAGGGCCGTGGCCGCGCCATTTCCCGCTTCCAGTACCGCCCGCGCCAGCCGCAGGGCCGGAAACCGCACCAGATCCGGGGCTTCAAAACTCAGATTGGCAAGCCGCGCGAGATCGAGCGACGGCACGGCCGCCTCGATCCGCTCCGGCCACGCCAGACAATGGGCAATCGGTACCCGCATGTCGGTCGGGCCCATCTGGGCAATCATCGAACCATCGCGGAATTCCACGACCCCGTGGACGGTGGACTGGGGATGCACCAGCACCTCAATCTGCCCACCTGCAAGCCCAAAAAGATGATGGGCTTCAATCAGTTCCAATCCCTTGTTCATCATGGTCGCTGAATCAATCGTGATCTTGCGGCCCATCGACCAGTTGGGATGCTGGAGCGCCTGTTCGACCGTGGCCTTCTGCATCAGCGCCAATGGCCAGGTCCGGAATGGGCCGCCCGAGGCCGTCAGGACGATCTTCTTGACGTCTTCCCGCCGGCCCGCCGCCAGCGCCTGAAAGATCGCGTTGTGTTCGGAATCGACGGGCAACACCGTCGCTCCGGACTCCTGCACCTTCCCCATGAACAACGAACCCGCGCACACAAGGCATTCCTTGTTGGCAAGGCCGATGAACGCGCCGCGCGCGACGGCGGCGAGTGTCGGCTTTAGTCCGGCAGACCCCGTAATCGCAGCCATCACCCAGTCGGCCGGACGCTGCGCGGCCTCGACCACAGCCTCGTTGCCGGCGGCAGACTCGATGCCGGAGCCAGCGAGCGCGTCCTTGAGTTCGGCGTAACAGGCAGGATCTGCAATCGCTGCAAACTGCGCGCCGAGACTGCGTGCGATCTTCGCCAGCGCCGTCGCATTTCGCGATGCCGTTACCGCTTCGACGCGGAAATTGCCGCGATTGCGTTCAATCAAATCAATGGTGCTGGCGCCGATGGAGCCTGTCGCACCGAGCAGCGTGATCGTACGCTGTTTCGCCATCTCGCTCACCACACCAGCAATCCGCGGCCGGGCTGCATCAGCCCGCCGCGCAACAGACCGATCACCGCGGCAACCAGCGCCGCGACAATGAAACCGTCGAGACGGTCCATCACGCCGCCATGGCCCGGAATAATATGGCTCGCGTCCTTCACGCCAAAGCGCCGCTTGATTGCGGATTCAAACAAGTCGCCCGCCTGCGAGGCAATCGACAACACCACCGCAAGCAGGATGACCGCGCCAACCGGAATGCCCGAAAAATGCACGACCGCCGCTCCGGCAATCACGGCTCCGACAATGCCGCCAATCGCGCCGGACCAGGTTTTCTTCGGGCTGACGGCCGGCCACAGCTTCGCGCCGCCGACGAGACGCCCGACGACATAGCCTGCGATATCCGTCGTCCACACCACCGCGAACAGAAACACGATGGCGACAAAACCAAAATCCACGCTGCCACGCAGCAGGACCGGCGCAACGCCGGCAATCGCCGCGTAGACGACGCCAGCCGCAATCCACAACGCACGTTGCGAAGACGCCGCGACGATCTTGTTCCACTCCCAGAAAATCAGGATTGCAGCGATGCTCCAAAACACGATGAACGTCATCCCGCCCATCCATGCCGCGAGCAAGGCGAGCGCGGCCATTGCAAGGCCGGAAACCGCACGCAACGGCAGGTCGCTGCCGGCCTTCACGGCAGCCACACCCTCGCGTTTGTCCGGCTCCACCATCAGGACCCGGTGCGGGCAGCAAGGCCCCCGAAGCGGCGCTCGCGCCGATGGTATTCGGCAATCGCGCTTTCAAGCGCGGCCTTGTCGAATTCCGGCCAGTAGACCTGCACAAACACGAACTCGCTGTAAGCCGCCTGCCACAGCAGGAAGTTGGACAGCCGCTGTTCGCCGCTGGTGCGGATGATGAGATCGGGATCTTCGATACCGGCCGTGTCGAGATGCTGGCCGATCATTGCGGAATTGATGTCTTCCGGCTTGATGCGGCCGGCGGCGATGTCTTCTGCGATGCGCCTGGTCGCGCGCACGATCTCGTCGCGGCTGCCGTAGTTGAACGCGACCACAAGCAACAGGCCCGGATTGTCCTTGGTAAGTTCTTCCGCTTCGTCGAGCAGGCGGCGAATTTCAGTCTCAAGCCCTTCCCGCTCGCCGACGATCTTCACGCGAACGCCGCTCGCATGAAGCTCTGCAAGGTCATGGCGAATGAAACGGCGCAGCAATCCCATCAGGTCGAGGATTTCCTGACGCGGACGCGACCAGTTTTCCGAACTGAACGAAAAGATGGTCAGAACCTTGACGCCGATCTCGCCGGCAGCACGCACGGTGCGGCGTAGGGCCTCGACACCGCGGCGATGACCTTCGGCACGCGGCAAGCCGCGCTGTGAAGCCCAGCGGCCGTTGCCATCCATGATGATCGCAACGTGATGGGGCACGCCGAATGCCGCGTCGGAATCGTTCGGCGTTTTGTTTTCGGCCATACCTGTCTCCGACCCGCGCGCCCCCGGCATCTCAGACGGTCATGATCTCTTTTTCCTTGGCCGCCAACGCCTGATCGACCTCGGTGATGGTGCTGTCGGTCGCCTTCTGCACCTCGGTCGACTTGCCGGTGTGATCGTCCTCGCTGATGGCCTTGTCCTTCTCGAGTTTCTTGAGAAGGTCTTGGCCATCGCGGCGGACGTGACGCACGGCGATGCGCGCGGCTTCGGCATACTTGTGGGCGAGCTTCACAAGTTCCTTGCGGCGCTCTTCGTTGAGTTCAGGCAAGCGCAGGCGGATCACCTGGCCTTCGGTCGCCGGCGTCAGGCCGAGGTTGGCGGCGGTGATGCCCTTCTCGACCGCCTTGACCATGGTCTTGTCCCAGACCTGCACGCTGATGAGGCGCGGCTCGGGAACGCTCACGGTCGCAAGTTGGTTGAGCGGCATGCTGGAACCGTATGCCTCAACCTGCACATGATCGAGCAGCGCGCCGGAGGCGCGCCCCGTGCGCAGACCGCTGAGTTCTGTCCTGAGCGAAGTCACGGCGCCCTGCATGCGGCGCTTGATGTCGTTGATGTCAAAAGTCGCGGCTGCCATCGTGGCCTCCTACCGAGAAAGTTTAAGTCTAGGCGCTGACGGTCGTTGCCCGCCCTGCGCCACGCAGCACGGCTTCTATCGCGCCTGCGTCACCTACTGAAAACACGATGATAGGCATACGGTTTTCGCGGGCAAGCGCAAAGGCTGTGGCGTCCATCACCTTGAGATCGCGCGCAATCGCTTCGGAATGCGACAGCTTTTCGAAGCGTGTCGCATTTGGGTCCTTCTTGGGATCGGCGCTGTAGATGCCGTCCACATTGGTGGCCTTGAGAACCGCGTCGCAGCGCATCTCGACCCCGCGCAGCACGGCCGTCGTGTCGGTCGTGAAGTACGGGTTTCCGGTCCCACCCGCGAACAATACGATATGACCCTCGGCAAAATGCTTGATGGCGCGCTGGCGCGAATAGCTCTCGCAAACCTGCGGCATCGAGATCGCCGACAAGGTGCGCGCGCTGCCGCCGGCTTCGCCAATGGCGGCTTCGAGCGCGAGCGCGTTCATGACGGTCGCCAGCATGCCCATGGAGTCGGCGGTCTCGCGGGCAAGCGCCGTGCTTGCCGTCTGCGCCCCGCGCAAGAAGTTACCGCCGCCGACCACGACGCCGACCTCGGTGCCGAGCTTGCGGCTGGCGACGAGGTCAAGGGCGATGCGCTTGAGGGTGGCCGGATCGAAACCAAAGCCCGCCGACCCGCTTAATGCTTCGCCGGAGATTTTGACAATGACGCGGCGGTAAGCAGGCTTGGCCATGGGCGCTTTGATCCGGGCGGTTGTCCTGCGTCTCGATCCTGACGCGGTACGGGTTATCGACTCGCACCAATCATAGGCGTGTTAGGGCCACACCGCAGTATGAACCGGGGCGTTGCCGCCGTTCGCCCACACTTTCGTGCAGGCGGACGGGGCATCACTCCGATTATTTCTGGCCGGCTGCCGCAGCGACTTCAGCTGCGAAGTCGCTTTCGTTCTTTTCGATGCCTTCGCCGAGCGCAAAACGCACGAACGATACAATCTTGATCGGGCCGCCGGCTGCGCCTTCGGCTTCCTTGGCCGCCTGCGCAACGGTCTTGCCGTTGTCGTGGATGTACGGCTGATCGAGCAGGCAGACTTCCTTGTAGTAAGTCTTGAGGCCCGACTCGACGATCTTGGCGATCATCGCGTCCGGCTTGCCCTGTGCGCGGAACTTTTCGGCCATGACTTCCTTCTCGCGCGCGACCACCGCCGGATCGAGACCCGACGGATCGACGGCGAGCGGGTTCGAAGCCGCGATGTGCATCGCGATCTTGCGGCCGAGATCAGCCAGCACGTCAGCCTTGCCCGGGGACTCGAGCGCGACCAGCACGCCAATCTTGCCGACGCCTTCGGCAACGAAATTGTGCATGTAGCTGCCGACGACGCCCTGCCCAACTTCGAGCAGCCTGGCGCGGCGCAGCGTCATGTTCTCGCCGATCTTGGCGACGGTGTCGGAAATCGCTTCCGCAATCGTGATCGCGCCGACCTTCGACGCCTTGATCTTCTCGACATCGTCACCGACATCGAGCGCGACCTGCGCAACCATCTTGGTCAGGCCCTGGAACTGGTCGTTGCGCGCCACGAAATCCGTTTCGGAGTTCACTTCGACGACGACGCCCTTGCTGCCCTTGGTGACGATGCCGATCAGACCTTCGGCGGCGACACGGCCGGATTTCTTGGCGGCCTTCGAGAGGCCCTTCTTGCGCAAGAGATCGATGGCAGCTTCGACATCACCCTGGGTGTCGTTAAGCGCGGCCTTGCAGTCCATCATGCCGGCGCCGGTGCGCTCGCGCAGATCCTTGACGGTTGCAGCAGTAATCGTTGCCATTTCAATATTCCTTACATGAGCCGCGCCAAAACCACGGGCTTGCGGCGGTGCAAATCCGTGGCCGTTACGCAGCGTGAAAGTTGCTGATTAACGTCACAGATAATCGCTGCATGACCGGAATATCAGGGGCTGCATAACGCCCCCGATATCCGGACATGATGACCGTTACGCTGCGCCGGATTACTCGGCGCTCAGTTCCTTGGCCTTCGTGACCCAGCCGCCGACGCGGCCTGGCAGACCGACTTCTTCGCCGACGTTGTGCGCGGCGGTCGGGCTGAGATCGGCGATCTGCGAGTAGTGGAACAGGCCGAGGTCATTGAGCTTCTTTTCGATTTCCGGCGACACGCCGGTAAGCTTCTTGAGGTCGTCGGCAACGCCGCGCGGACCCGGCAGGGCTTCGAAGCCGAGGCCAACTTCAACGGCCGGCAATGCTTCCACGACCGGCGCATGCGATGCGCCGAGGTCATGACCCGAATCGCCCTGACCGCGCGAGATGCCGTCAATGGCAGCCTTGGCGACCAGATCGCAATAGAGCTGGATCGCGCGGCCGGCGTCGTCGTTGCCCGGCACGAGATAGGTGATGCCGTCCGGGTTGCAGTTGGTATCGACGATCGCAGCGACCGGAATGTTCAGGCGCTGGGCTTCCTTGATCGCGATGTCTTCCTTGTTGGTGTCGATCACGAAGATGAGGTCGGGAATGCCGCCCATATCCTTGATGCCACCAAGCGCGCGGTCGAGCTTGTCGCGTTCGCGCTGGAGCGTCAGGCGCTCCTTCTTGGTGTAGCCCTTGCCTTCGCCGGCAGCGAGCATCTCGTCGAGCTTGCGCAGGCGCGAGATCGACGCCGAAATGGTCTTCCAGTTGGTCAGCATGCCGCCGAGCCACCGCGAGTTGATGTAATATTGCGCGCAGCTCTTGGCGGCGGCAGCGATCGAGTCCTGCGCCTGGCGCTTGGTGCCGACGAACAGGATGCGGCCGCCCTTGGCGACGGTGTTGCTCACGGCTTCGAGCGCGCGATGCAGCATCGGCACGGTCTGGGCGAGATCGATGATGTGGATGTTGTTGCGGACGCCGAAGATATATTCACCCATCTTCGGGTTCCAGCGGTGGGACTGATGGCCAAAGTGCACACCAGCTTCCAACAGCTGACGCATGGAATAGTCAGGAAGCGACATTGAGTATTCTCCGGTTATGCCTCCGCGGACGTGCAGCTTTTCGGATGAAAAGCCACCGGATGGCGCTTGGCCCATTGTCGGGGCCAGAACCAGGTCCGCGTGCGTGATGAGCGGGCTTATATAGGCGGATTCCGCCGGAAGCAAGGTTTGCGGCGCAAACTGCCGCGTCCGGGGCAAAGACCCCGGCGCGGTACGCCTGGAAATTAAGTCCAATAGAATTAGATGCTTAGATAGGATTTCTACTAAACCGCTTCAACCTGAACGACCCCCGGCACAGCCTTGATGGCGCCGGCGATCTGCGGCGAGACCTTGTACCGGCCCGGCAGACGGACTTCGACCTCCGCCCCGTCGCCCAGCATCAGCACCACATTGACCTCGCCGTCGGCTTTGGACGCCGGGCGGCTGCCGGTATTGGGCAACAGCTCCAGCCGCTTGCTGACCGCATCCAGCGGCACGGCATCGCGCAGGAACACCCGCAAGCCCTTCTGGAGCTTGGCGGCGGCCTTGTCCAAAGGCTCAACCGTCTGGATGCGCGCCCGCACATCGTCGCCCTGCGCTTCGGCGGCGAGGAACAGCAGCACCGCGTTGCCAGGTTCCAGCAACTCGCGATACTCCTGCAGACCTTCCGAGAAGATCACCGCCTCGTACTGCCCCGTCGGGTCGGACAGGCCGATGATGCCCATCTTGTTGCCGGTCTTGGTGCGGCGCTCCTGAAGCGACACGACGGATGCTGCAACGCGGCCCGCGCTCGCGCCGAACTTCACGCTCTTGCAGAAGTCCGACCAGCTTTCGACACGCAGGCCCTTGAGGAGCGGCGCATAATCGTCGAGCGGATGGCAAGTGAGAAAGAAGCCGATGGCGTCGTATTCCTTCTGCAGCTTTTCGGCCGGCAGCCAGCCCTGCGACGCCGGAATCGCCAGCGGCTCATGCACGCCACCGCCACCGAACAATTCGTTCTGGCCGACCGCCACCGCGTCGTGGCTCCTTTGCGCGGTCGCCAGCATGACATCGACGGCCGCATAGGCGCGCGAACGGTCACGCTCGATGCAGTCGAATGCGCCGGATGCTGCGAGGCTTTCAAACACGCGCTTGTTGACCGTGCGCGAATTGATGCGGTACGCGAAGTCGGCGAGATCCTTGAACGGCTGGTCGCCGCGCGCTGTAACGATGGCTTCGACCGCCTGCCGGCCGACGCCCTTGAGCGCCGCAAGCGCGTAATAGATCGTCTTCTTCTCCGCATCGACCTCGAACACGACGTCCGACCTGTTAATCGACGGCGGCTCGACCTTGAGGCCAAGGCGTTCCGCCTCGGCGCGGAATTCCGCGAGCTTGTCGGTGTTGCCCATTTCCAGCGTCATCGACGCCGCCAGGAACTCGACCGGGTAATTCGCCTTCATCCAGGCAGTCTGGTAGGCAACCAGCGCGTAGGCCGCCGCGTGGCTCTTGTTGAAGCCGTAGTCGGCGAAGCGTTCGAGCAATTCGAAGATTGCATCGGCCTGCCCGCGCTCGACGCCGCGCTCGACCGCACCCGAGATAAAGCGCGTGCGCTGGGCCTGCATTTCGGAGCGGATCTTCTTGCCCATGGCGCGGCGCAGCAGATCGGCTTCGCCGAGCGAGTAGCCGGCCAGCACCTGCGCCGCCTGCATCACCTGCTCCTGATAGACGATGACGCCATAGGTCTCGCGCAGGATCGGCTCGAGCTTGGGATGGATATATTCCGGCTCTTCATCGCCGCGCTTGCGCGCGCAATAGGTCGGGATGTTCGCCATCGGACCTGGACGATAGAGCGCGACCAGCGCGATGATGTCCTCGAAACGGTCGGGCTTCATGTCGGTCAGCGCGCGCCGCATGCCCTGACCTTCAACCTGGAACACGCCGACGGTTTCACCGCGCGCCACCATGGCGTAGCTCTTGGCGTCGTCGAGCGGCAGCTTGTTGAGGTCGATTTCGATGCCGCGGCGCTTGAGCAATTCGACCGCGGTCGAGAGAACCGTCAGCGTCTTCAGGCCCAGGAAATCGAATTTCACCAAGCCCGCCTGCTCGACCCATTTCATGTTGAACTGGGTGACGGGCATGTCGGATTTCGGATCGCGGTAGAGCGGCACGAGTTCGGACAAAGGCCGGTCGCCGATCACGATACCGGCGGCATGGGTCGAGGCGTGGCGGTTAAGCCCTTCCAGCTTGAGCGCAATATCGAAGACGCGGCGCACGCGCGGATCGCTCTCGCGCTCGGCTTGCAGTTTCGGCTCATCGGCAATGGCGCGTGACAAGGTGACCGGCGCGGCGGGATTCTGTGGCACCAGCTTCGTCAGCCGGTCAACCTGCCCATAGGGCATTTCCAGCACACGGCCGACGTCGCGCAGCACGCCGCGCGCCTGCAGCGTACCGAACGTGATGATCTGCGCCACCTGATCGCGGCCATAGCGCTGCTGCACATAACGGATCACCTCGTCGCGGCGGTCCTGACAGAAGTCGATGTCGAAATCGGGCATCGACACACGCTCGGGGTTGAGGAACCGTTCGAACAGCAGACCAAATCGAATGGGATCGAGGTCCGTCACCAGCAGCGCATAGGCCACCAGCGATCCCGCGCCCGAACCACGACCCGGCCCGACCGGAATACCCTGATGCTTGGCCCATTGGATGAAGTCGGCAACGATCAGGAAGTAGCCGGCGTATTTCATGCGCTCGATGACGCCGAGTTCAAACGCCAGCCGGTCGCGGTAGCTGTCCTCGGTCTGTCCCGGCGCAACGCCGTGCGCCTTGAGCCGCACTTCCAGCCCCTGCTCGGCCTGGCGGCGCAGTTCCGCCGACTCGTCGTTGGCGATACCGCCTTCGGCGGTGAAGCGCGGCAGGATCGGCGCGCGGGTCTTCGGGCGGAACGCACAGCGCTCGGCAATCTCGACTGTTGAAGCGAGCGCCTCCGGTAAATCTACAAACAGATCAGCCATTTCGGCGCGGGTCTTGAAGTAGTGGTTCGGCGAAAGCTGGCGCCGGTCGGTCTCGACCACCAGCCGGCCTTCGGCGATACAAATAAGCGCGTCGTGCGCCTCGTGATCGTCGGCAGTGGCAAAGTACGGCTGGTTGGTCGCGACCAGCGAAATGCCGCGCGCATAGGCGAGTTCGATCAGCTGCGGCTCGATTTCCTGTTCCTTGGGCAGGCCGTGGCGTTGCAACTCGATGTAGAGCCGGTCTCCGAACATACGTTGCAGGGCGTCGCAGCGCGGACCGACGAGATGCGCCTGCCCGGCCGAGATGGCCTGATCGAACACGCCGCCCGGCCCGCCGGTCAGCGCGATCAATCCGGCGCTGTGCGCTTCAAGTACCGCGACCTTCACATGCGGCCGCTCGTTCGACGGCGTATCGAGATAGGCCGCCGCCGACAGCTTCATCAGATTGCCGTAGCCATCCTCGTTCGCCGCCAGCAACACCACACGCGGTAACTGCCGCACAGGGCCTGCGACCTGACGCAGGCCGTTGTCCTGATCGGCGAAGTCCACGGCGACCGACCAGCCGACAATCGGCTGGATGCCATAGCCCGCCATCTTTTCGGAGAATTCGAGCGCGCCGAACATGTTGTCGGTGTCGGTCAGCGCGAGCGCCGGCTGGCGGTCGGCCTTGGCAAGTTCGGCGAGCTTGGCAATCGGCAATGCGCCTTCAAGCAGCGAATAGGACGAGTGGACGTGCAGATGCACGAACTTAGGGTCGGCTTTCTTGAGATCTGTTGCAGCCGCCACGATGTCACCTTCACGCCGATGCCGGAGCGTACCGGCAGAACGGGCGGCCAATCCCGGCCAACCCTCGGATCACCCTATCGCAGCGCGATTCAGGCGAACCTTTCAAGCGTTCCGAACATGCGAACCGGGGCATTCCAAGTCCACCCCAATCACCGGCCGGCGCGACGCGACGCACAACTTAACGCAGCACAAGTCCGTGCCGGCCGGTGTGGGGTTGCCACCGTCTAGGGCAAGACGGTGGCTGGGGACACTGATGCTTAGGAGGGTGACCGAGGCAAAGCGGCCAGTACCGACATCAGATTCTGGAAAGCCTAAAAGGGAATTTGCCAAAGTGGCGGTAGCGGAATCAGGCCACCGAAAAAATCAGGCCGCGCTAAAAGACTACGCTGCACTGAAGACTTGGGCCCACACCACGATCATCCCGATGAACAGGGTGATCGACGCCAGTGCTGCTGCTTCTTCTACGACGGCCCGGAACATGACTGCCTCTCCCGCTGAATATCAAGAACAGAAGAGGAACATAGTTCTAGTTTTGTTCTTTCGTCAAGCGGCATTTTGAGAAATTTTAAGCCACTAGAATCGCTCAAGGATTTACCGCATTCGGCGATCAGGAGAGGACACTAGATCGCCCGAAACATCACCAGCGCATCGACCTCGCCCTTGACCGGGTGCCTAAACGCCTTCAGCAACCGCCCTGCAATCTCGAAACCCAGCGACTGCCACAGCCGCACCGCGCGTTCGTTGGTGCTGACGACAAAGTTGAACTGCATGGCCTTGAACCCGCGTGAGCGGGCGTGCGCCAGCGAATGCCCGCACATGGCCCGTGCCACGCCGCGGCCGGCCGCTGCGGCATCGGTCATGTAACCGCAGTTGGCCACATGATCGCCGCCGCCGAACTGGTTGGCGCGCAGATAATAGGTGCCGTGGATGCGCCCCTCGTCTTCCGCCACGAACGTCTCGCGATCCGCCGCCATCCAGTAGGCCAGCGCATCCTGTTCGCTCATGCCACGCGGGAGCGCATAAGTTTCGCCGGCGCGGACCACAGGGCCAATGATCGACCAGATCGCGGCTGCGTCGTCTTTCCGCGCGGGCCGGATCAGCACGCGGCGCTCCGGCAGACGGCTCCGGGCCAAACTTGAAGATCAGGCCACCCGGTCGAGGTCTTCATATTCCATCACCACACCGTCGCGGATCGTCACGCGGCGGTCCATACGGGCTGCGAGTTCGAGGTTGTGGGTCGCAATGATTGCCGCGAGGCCGGTCGCCTTCACCAGTTGCGTCAGCGCATTGAAGACGTGGTCGGCCGTGTGCGGATCGAGGTTGCCGGTCGGCTCATCGGCCAGCAGCACGCGCGGGGCATTGGCGACCGCGCGTGCGATGGCGACACGCTGCTGCTCGCCGCCGGAAAGCTCGGACGGGCGATGGGTCAGACGATCCTTGAGGCCGAGGTAAGCCAGGAGTTCGGCAGCGCGGGTGCGGGCCTCAAGTTTGCCAAGTCCCCGCACCATTTGCGGCAGCATCACATTCTCAACCGCGGTGAATTCCGGCAGCAGCCGATGCGCCTGGTAGATGAAGCCGATATCCATGCGGCGGATACGCGTGCGCTCGGCATCCGACAGGCCGGAGGTCGGGGTCTCGTTGATGTAGACCTCGCCCGAGTCCTGATGTTCGAGCATCCCGGCGATATGCAGCAGCGTCGATTTGCCGGCGCCCGATGGTGCGACCAGCGCGACCAATTGCCCGGCCCAGACCGCGAGCTCGGCCTGTTTGAGAATCGTCAGCGTGTTGCCGCCCTGATGATAGGTCCGGTTGATCTCGTGCAGATAGATGATCGGGCTATCGTTCGACATCGGTCACTCGTAACGCAGCGCATCGACGGGGTCGAGACGCGCGGCGCGCCACGAGGGATAAAGCGTGGCAAGCAGCGACAGCGTCAGCGCCATCACGACGACGGCGGTGGTTTCGCCGGTGTCCATGTCGGCCGGCAGCCGCGACAGGAAATAGAGTTCCGGCGAGAACAGTTCGGTCGAGGTCATCCACGAGATGAACTGCCGGATCGTTTCGATGTTCTTGCAGACCAGCACCCCGGCAAGAAAGCCCATGATCGTGCCGACCACGCCGATGGCTGCACCCGTAATCAGGAAGATGCGCATGATGGAGCCTTGGGTGGCGCCCATGGTCCGCATGATGGCGATATCGCTGCTCTTGTCCTTCACCAGCATGATGAGGCCGGACACGATGTTGAGCGCCGCCACCAGTACGATCAGCGTCAGGATCAGGAACATCACGTTGCGCTCGACCTGGAGCGCATTGAAGAACGTCGCATTGCGCTGCCGCCAGTCGATCATGAAGATCGAGCGTTGTGCGGCCTCGCTGACGAGCTTACGGAACAGGTCGATCTTGTCCGGCGCATCGGTATAGACCTCGATGGCGGTGACATCGCCGGCGCGGTTGAAATAGGCCTGCGCTTCGGTGAGCGGCATGAACACGAAGGCGGAATCGTATTCCGACATGCCGATCTCGAAGACGCCGGCGACCTTGTAGGCCTTGATGCGGGGCGTCGTGCCCATCGGCGTCACCGCGCCACGTGGCGCGACGAGCGTGACATTGTCGCCCGCACGCAGGGTCAGTTGGTCGGCGAGCCGCTTGCCGATCAGCACGCCCTGCCCCTGGTCGAAGCCTTCGAGCGTGCCTTGCTTGAGGTTGGTCGCAACTGAAGTGAGCTTGTTGAGGTCGGCGGCGCGCACGCCGCGCACCAGCACACCGGACGCGTTGAACGGTGAGGACGCCAGCGCCTGACCTTCGACAATGGGGGCGGCGAGCTTGATTCCGCCAACCTTGGAAATGCGTTCCGCGACCGCGGCGTAATCGGTCAACGGCGAGTCGAGCGGCTGGATCAGCAGGTGGCCGTTTAGCCCCAGGATCTTGTCCAGCAGTTCCTTGCGAAAGCCGTTCATCACGGCCATCACGATGATGAGCGTCGCGACGCCCAGCAAAATGCCGAGGAACGAAAATCCGGCGATGACGGAAATGAACCCCTCACGGCGGCGCGCGCGCAGATAGCGCAGCGACAGCATCCATTCGAACGGAGCGAATGGGCGGGTACCTGTTGGTTCACTCATGAAGGCGCATCCCTGCTCCAGATCACATCTGATTCTGGCGGAATCACGCCACACCTAAGTTACGAAAAGAAATCAGCTATCCCGAGGTTTAGCGGGCCCTGCGGCCTATTGTGTCAGCTTGGCGAGCGCAGCGGCAGGCGAAAGCAGCTCCCGGCTACCGTCGGCGCGGCATTTCAGCTCGACCTTGCCTTCAGCCAGGCTTTTTGGGCCGATGAGTATCTGCCACGGCACACCGATCAGGTCTGCCGAAGCAAACTTCGCACCCGCCCGGTTGTCGGTGTCGTCGTAGAGTACGTCGAGACCCTTGGCCGTCAGATCACGATAAAGCCCTTCGCTGGCGCCATCGGTGCCGCTGTCGCCAACCTTCAGGTTGAGGATCGCGACATTGAACGGCGCTACCGCATCCGGCCACAAGATGCCGGCATCGTCATGGAAGGCTTCGATCAGCGCGCCGATCAGGCGGGTCGGCCCGATGCCGTAGGAGCCCATGTGAACCGGCTTCTCGACCCCGTCGGAACCGGCGACCACGGCCTTCATCGGCTCGGAATACTTGGTGCCGAAATAGAAGATATGGCCGACCTCGATGCCGCGCGCGGACACCTTGGACGCCTCCGGCAGCGCATCAAACGCGGGCTTATCGTGTTTCTCTGAGGTCGCCGCATAAAGCGACGTCCACTTATCGACGATGCCCTGCAGTCCGGCGCGGTCCTCAAAATTCACCGAGGCATCCGGCACCGGGAAATCGAGGTAATCGCGGTGGCAGAACACTTCGCTCTCGCCGGTCTCGGCAAGCACGATGAACTCGTGGGACAGGTTGCCGCCGATCGGGCCGGTATCGGCCACCATCGGGATCGACCGCAAGCCCATGCGTGCGAACGTGCGCAGATAGGCAACGAACATGCGGTTATAGGAATGCCTGGCGCCTTCATAATCGACATCGAAGGAATAGGCGTCCTTCATCAGGAATTCGCGGCCGCGCATCAGCCCGAACCGGGGCCGCACCTCGTCGCGGAACTTCCATTGCAGGTGATAGAGGTTGAGCGGCAGGTCCTTGTAGGAGCGCACGTAGCTGCGGAATATTTCGGTGATCATTTCCTCGTTGGTCGGCCCGAACAACATCTCGCGCTCGTGGCGATCCTTGATGCGCAGCATCTCCTTGCCATAGGCGTCGTAGCGTCCGCTTTCCCGCCACAGGTCGGCGGACTGGATCGTCGGCATCAGGAGTTCGATACCCCCGGCGCGATTCTGCTCCTCCCGGACAATGGCGGTAATCTTGTTGAGAACCCTCAGGCCGAGCGGCAGGAGCGCATAAATACCGGAGGCTTCCTGGCGGATCATGCCGGCACGGAGCATCAGCCGGTGTGAGACGATCTCCGCGTCCTTGGAGACGTCGCGCAGGATGGGAAGGAAAAACCGGGAAAGACGCATGAAGACCGCTACGATTCGAGGGGAAAATGACCGGGAACGAGAGAATGCGGATCGTTCATGGAAACACAAGGGCGGAAGGGTCGCCCATTTCTGCCCACTACAAAGTTGGGATTCATTCACAGCGTGATATTGCACTGCACGACAACCCCAGTGACGTAGGTTTTTTATTGTCGTAGGTTTTTTCATCCGCGGCGGGGAATGCAGACGAAATAATGTTTCTTCCAATGGCGAGGATGAAGTCTTGATACAAGTCTTGGGAGGAACAGGCCGAAGGCGCGATCGAAACGCTGCCGTGCTGGAAAAGCCGAAAAATGGCGCCAGCAGCTAGGCCGAAGGCACTTATAAATGGGGCGGGATTTATCCCGCCCCTTTTTCTTTGTGTGGCCGCGCCCCACCCATGGTGTGCCCACTAGATGATGAAGGGCGGCCCGCAGCGCTGCGGCTTTGCCACCTTCGAGCAGCATCTGGCGAGTGTCAGTAACGTCGGCGGGAGCTGTCAGCAAAACCCTTACGGCGCAGCACCGTCATCCCAACGCATCCGCAAGGTTCGGCGCAGCCGGCACTAGCGGCACGGCGTTATCGGCCCGGCATGCCGAACATGTTGGCGATGCCTTCGAAGGTCACAATTCTAAACGCAAACAGCGAATAGAAACCGACGAACAGCACAGTCGTCACCACCGTGGTCCAGATGATCTTCGACAGCAATCGCGGCAAGACCGGCGCGCCCGGATCGGTGCCCTCTTCCACGCTGCCGCTTTCCTGCTGCGAGCGCACGCCGAACGGCAGCACGGCAAACAGCACCACCCACCAGCTGATGAAATAGATCGCGGCAACAGTGACCCAGGACACGGTGTGGCTTTCTCTCTGTAGCTGACGCGCTTACGTCTGTTCGAGTTCGACCAGCGTACCGCAAAAATCCTTGGGATGCAGGAACAGCACCGGCTTGCCGTGCGCGCCGATCTTGGGCTGGCCGTCACCCAGAACGCGCGCGCCTTTGGCCTTGAGCTGATCGCGCGCGGCAATAATGTCATCGACCTCGTAGCAGATATGATGAATGCCGCCGTCGGCGTTGCGTTCGAGAAACTTTGTGAGCGGCGACTTGTCGCCCAGCGGCTCAAGCAACTCGATCTTGGTGTTCGGCAAGATCACGAACACGGTCGTCACACCGTGTTCGGGCAGAGGAACCTTGCCGGACACTTCCGCCGACAGCGTTTCACGATAGACCTTCGCCGCCTTGTCGATGTCGTGGACCGCTATCGCGACATGGTTCAATCGCCCGATCATCGTGGTCTCCGTTAGCCCTGCGTCACGCCTTCAAAACGTGAACGATGCACACCGGCTTCTTGCCCCAGTCGTTCGCGACCGCCGCCCGCGCCGCGCGGCGCACGGATTCCGCGATAGCGTCGGGATCGCGCTTGCGTGCCTTCGGCAGGTTCTCCGCCGTATCTACAACCGCATTATAGACAATGTCCTCGATGGATTCCCCGGCCGCGTTGCGCTCAGGAATGCCCAACAAATCGACTTCCGGGTCCGCCAGCAGTTCGCCCTTGTCGTCCAGCACCAGCGACACCGCGACGACGCCGACCGCACTGAGCTTGCGGCGGTCGCTGACCGCAGCGGCCTTTCCGTCAATAATCAGACGGCCATCCTTGTAGAGCGTGCCGGCACGGATTTCATCGATCTTCTTGGCCGGACCCGGCGCCAGCCGGATCACATCGCCGTTCTTGCAGCGAATGACATCCTCGACGCCGCAACGGCGGGCGATCTTGGCGTGTTCGGAAAGATGCAGTGCCTCGCCATGCACCGGCACCGCAATCTTCGGCCGTACCCAGCGGTACATATCTTCCATTTCCGCCACACGCGGATGGCCGGAGACATGCACGAGATGGGTCCGGTCGGTAATGACCTCGATGCCCTGCTCGATCAGCCCATTGATGACACGGCCGATGGCCTTTTCGTTGCCGGGAATCGCGCGCGACGAAAAGATCACCCGGTCGCCCTGCGCGAAGGTCACTTCGGGATGATCGTCCTGCGCAATGCGCGACAGCGCGGCGCGCGGCTCGCCCTGGCTGCCGGTGCAGATCGCCACCACCTTGTCCGGCGGCAGGTAGCCGTAGGCATTGGCGGGGCGGAAATCCTGCACCCCATCCAGATAGCCGGTTTCGCGCGCAACCTGCACAAGCCGCTCCATGGCGCGGCCGACCACCACCACTTCACGCTCGCAGGCCTGCGCCGCCAGCGCGACGGCGCGAATGCGTGCGATGTTGGAGGCAAACGTTGTCACGGCGACCCGCGACGGCGCACTACGCACGAGTTCGGTCAGCGTCTTCGCCACGTCGGTTTCCGATGGCGAGCGGCCCTCACGGACGGCATTGGTGGAATCGCCGATGAAAGCGATACAGCCTTCGTCACCAAGCGCGCGCAGCCGCGCCTCGTCGGTCGGTTCACCGATCAACGGCGTCGGGTCGAGCTTCCAGTCGCCGGTATGCAGCGCAGGTCCGAGCGGCGTGCGGATGATGAGGCTGTTGGATTCTGGGATCGAATGCGCGACCGACACAAACTCGACTTCGAACGGCCCGAGCGTCACCTTGCCCTTGAGCGGAACCGTGATGACCTTGATTTCCGGCGCGTTTGGTTCCGACTGCCGCTTGGCCTCGATCAGCGCCGCCGTGAACGGCGTCGCATAGACCGGCACCTTCAGGCGCGGCCACAGGTCGAACAGCGCACCGAAATGATCTTCGTGCGCATGCGTCAGCACGATGCCGGCGATGTTCTTCTTCTCTGCCACGGCGAAGGCGATGTCCGGCATAATAAGATCGACGCCCGGCTGCTCCTCGCCGCCGAACGCAACGCCGAAATCGACGATGATCCACTTCTTGGCACGCTCCGAGCCGTAGCCGTAAAGCGCAAGGTTCATGCCGATCTCGCCGACGCCGCCGAGCGGGGCGAAAACGAATTCTTCTTTTTGGTTAGCCATCAGGCAGTATCAACTCCAGCCGCGTGCAGCGGAAATACGTCGCCGGCGGCGACAGTTTCGGTGGTGCCGTCGGAACGGCGAAGAACAAGGCGTCCGAGATCGTCGAGCGCCTCAAACACGCCGGACAGTTCCCGGTCGTGCAGGCGGACACGCACGGTCCGGTTTAATCCATCCGCCCGCTTGAGCCAGTCGGCGCGGATCGAGGCAAGCCCCTCGCCGCGCTCCCATTGCGCAATGCGCGGCACCATGGCCCGTGACAGGGCCGTAAACAAGCCGTCCGCGCTGACCAGCGCGCCTGCGGTGGCGAGGTCCGTAGCCGGGTATTCCAGATTGCCGGGATGATGGGCGCAGTTGACCCCGATCCCGACCGCAACCGTATTGCCCTCCCCCTCCAGCAAAATGCCGGACAGCTTGGCGCCCCCGCACAACACGTCGTTCGGCCACTTCAAGGTCAGGCGCGGCCCGAGCATCGGCGCGGCTTCACAGAGCGCGTCGTGGACTGCCAGCGCCGTGACAAACGAAAGCTGCGGCAGGTGTCTGGCCGGGGCCGGATCGGTCAGCAGCAGCGTGGCGTAGAGATTGCCGGGTTTTGAAACCCAAGCCCGGCCGCGCCGCCCGCGTCCGGCGGACTGGGTGCGCGCCACGACCCACAGAGGACCACGCTCGCCCTGCCGGGCTTCGTTCAGCGCATGGGCGTTGGTAGAACCGACTTCGTCGAGCGTGATGAGCCTGACGCCGGCCTTGGCCGCAGCGTTATCAAGCTCCATATTCTAGAACAGTGACTTCGCCGCAACCGCGGCAGCATTCACCAGCGGGCTCGGATAGATGAAGAACAGCAGCACAAGGAGGCCGCTGATCGCCAGCACCAGCTTGAGTTCGCCGCGCATCGGCGCGAAGGCCTGCGCCGGTTCGTCGAAATACATCACCTTGACGATACGCAGGTAGTAGTAAGCGCCAACCACGCTCGCCAGCACGCCAATAACCGACAGCGTGAACATGCCCGCTTTGATGGCCGCGAGGAACACATAGAGCTTGGCGAAAAAGCCCGCGAGCGGCGGAATGCCGGCCAGCGAGAACATCAGCATGGCGAGGAAAAATGCCAGCGCGGGATTGGTGCGCGACAGGCCCGCGAGATCGGAAATAGTCTCGACGCTGCCGCCCTCGCGGCGCATCGCCAGGATGCAGGCGAAGGTACCGAGCGTCATGGTCATGTAGATCGCCATGTAGACCAGCACGCCCTGGACACCGTCGGCGGTGCCGGAGGCAAGCCCGACCAGCGCAAAGCCCATGTGGCCGATGGACGAATAACCCATCAGCCGCTTGATGTTGGTCTGCCCGATGGCGGCGAAGGCGCCGAGCACCATCGAGGCAATCGACACGAACACAATGATCTGCTGCCACTGCGGCGCAATCGTCGGAAAGGCCGTCAGCGCAACACGCACGAACAGCGCCATGGCAGCGACCTTGGGCGCAGCGGCGAAGAAGGCCGTGACGGGCGTCGGCGCGCCCTCGTACACGTCCGGCGTCCACATGTGGAACGGCACGGCGGAGACCTTGAAGCACAGGCCGGCAAGCACGAACACAAGGCCGATGGTGAGACCGACGCCGCCGTGGGTGGCTTCCTTGGCGATGCCCGCGAAATTCACGGTGCCGGTGAAGCCGTAGACCAGCGACGCGCCGTACAGCAGCATGCCCGACGACAGCGCGCCGAGGACGAAATACTTGAGGCCGGCTTCGGTCGAGCGGACATTCTCGCGGTCGATGGCGGCGACGACATAGAGCGACAGGCTCATCAGTTCGAGGCCGAGGTAGAGCGCGATCAGGTCGCCGGCCGATATCATGATCATCATGCCGGTGGTCGCCAACACGATCAGGATTGGAAATTCAAACAGAACCCTGCCCGGCGCGGTCAGGAAGCCGCGCGCCAGCAGGATCGCGAAGGCCGAACCCGTCAGGGTCAGCACCTTCATGAAGCGGCCGAAGTCGTCCGAGATGAAGCTGCCGCCCATCGCCGCCTTGTCCGACGGCATGGTGGAAACCCAATAGCCGACCGCCAGCAGCAACAGGATCGACATCACGCTGACGAAGTTCAGCGCGCGATCCTTCATGACCGCACCGAACATCAGCAGCACCATGGCGCCGACGGCGAGCGAGATTTCCGGCAGGACCGGCGCGAGCGCAGCGAACTGGAATGTCTCCGTCATAGCGATCTCTTATTTTCCCTTCGCCACGGACTTCTTGGCGGAAGTCTGCAGATTATCGACAAGCGCACTCACGGACGCCGCCGACATGTCGAGTACCGGCTTCGGATAGATGCCGAACAGGATCGTCAGCACCACCAGCGGAACAAAAATCAGGATTTCGCGCGGTGTCAGGTCGCGGATCGTCAGCAGCGCCGGCTTGGTCAGCTGGCCGAACACCATCTTGCGATAGAGCCACAGCGCGTAGCAGGCCGACAGGATAACGCCGATGGTCGCGAGCGAGGCGACCCAGGTGTTGACCTTGAACGTGCCGATCAATGTCAGGAATTCGCCGACGAAGCCCGACGTGCCCGGCAGACCGACATTGGCCAGCGTGAAGATCAGGAACACGGCGGCAAACAGCGGCATCCGGTTCACGAGTCCGCCATAGGCCGCGATCTCGCGGGTGTGCATGCGGTCATAGACCACGCCGACGCACAGGAAGAGCGCGCCCGACACGATGCCATGCGAAATCATCTGGAACACGCCACCGGCGACGCCCTGCGTGGTCATCGCGAAGATGCCCATGGTGACAAAGCCCATGTGCGCGACCGACGAATAGGCAATCAGCTTCTTGACGTCCTCCTGCATCATCGCGACGAGCGACGTATAGATGATCGCGATGACCGAGAGGCCGAACACCAGCGGCGCGAACAGCACCGACGCTTCCGGAAACATCGGCAGCGAGAACCGCAGGAAGCCGTAACCGCCCATCTTCAGGAGGATCGCCGCCAGCACGACCGAACCCGCCGTCGGCGCTTCGACATGGGCGTCGGGAAGCCATGTGTGGACCGGCCACATCGGCATCTTCACCGCCAGCGAGGCAAAGAACGCCAGCCACGCCCAGACCTGCAACGAGTACGAGAACTTGAACTTCAGCAGCGCCACGATGTCGGTCGTACCGGCCGACCAGTACATCGCCATGATGGCGAGCAGCATCAGCACTGAGCCGAGCAGCGTGTAGAGGAAGAACTTGAAACTGGCGTAGACACGGCGCGGCCCGCCCCACACGCCGATGATGAGGAACATCGGAATAAGGCCGCCTTCGAAGAACAGATAGAACAGGACCAGATCGAGCGCGGAGAACGTGCCTATCATCAGCGTTTCAAGCACCAGAAACGCGATCATGTATTCCTTCACCCGCACCTGGATCGATTGCCAGCTTGCAATGATGCAGATCGGCAGTATCGCAGTCGTCAGCATCACCAGCGGGAAGGAAATGCCATCGACGCCCATGTGGTAGATGATGGTGCCGGCGAGCCACGGCTGCTTCTCGACGAACTGGAATTCCGCCGAAGCGCCATCGAAGCGCGCCAGCATCATCAGCGAGACGGCAAAGGTGACGATGGTCGCCCATAGCGCGACCCAGCGCGCATTGCGCTTGCCGCTCTCGTCCTCGCCGTTCAGCATCATGATGAACAGCGCGCCGACGAGCGGCAGGAAAGTCGTGATCGAAAGGATCGGCCAGCTCGCCATCAGTGGCTCCCCCCGGTCGAGAACATGAACCAGGTCACGAGCGCAGCGACGCCGATCAGCATGGTGAAGGCATAGTGATAGAGGTATCCGGTCTGCACGCGCACGACATTGCGCGTCACGTCCAGCACCCGCGCGGACACGCCATCCGGCCCAAAGCCGTCAATCAGCCAGCCATCGCCCTTCTTCCAGAGCGTATAGCCCAGCCACTTGGCCGGCCGCACGAAGACGAAGTCGTAGAGTTCGTCGATGTACCACTTGTTGAGCAAGAACTTGTAGAGGCTGTCGTGCTGGCGCGCGAGTTCGACCGGAATATCCGGGCGGCGAATATAGAAGATCCATGCGGTGCCAAACCCGATGGCAAGCATCAGCGTCGGCAGCATCGCAATCCAGTATGGAACGCGGTGCATCTCTTCAAGAATATGGTTGCTCGCGACGAACTTGAGCGACTCGCGGAAAAACTCCTCGACGCCGTGATGACCGACGAACATTTCCTTGAACGGATAGCCGGCCAGCAGCGACCCCGCCGCCAGCGCGGCGAGCGGAATGGTCATGGTCAGCGGGCTTTCATGCGCCGCATCGTAGTGCTTCTGGTCGTGCGGCTTGCCATGGAACGTCTTGAACACCAGACGCCACGAATAGAACGCGGTCAGCAGCGCGCCGATGGTGGTCGCGAGGAACGCGTAGAGCGCCATCGGATTATGGCTGGCGAACGCCGCCTCGATGATGGCGTCCTTGGAGAAGTAGCCCGCAGTGAACGGGAATCCCGTCAGCGCCAGCGTGCCAATGGTCATCGCCCAGTAGGTGAACGGGATCTTGTCCTTGAGCCCGCCCATGTTGCGGATGTCCTGCTCGTGGTGCATCGCGTGGATGACCGAGCCCGACCCCAGGAACAGCAGCGCCTTGAAGAAGGCGTGCGTGAACAGGTGATACATACCGACCGAGTAAGCGCCGGTGCCCATGGCGACGAACATGTAGCCGAGCTGCGAACAGGTCGAATAAGCGACAATGCGCTTGATGTCGTTCTGCACGAGGCCAACGGTGGCAGCGAACAGCGCCGTCGTCGCGCCGATGAACACCACGAAGGTTTGCGCGGTTGGCGCGAGTTCAAACAGCGGCGACAGGCGTGCCACCATGAACACACCGGCCGTCACCATCGTCGCGGCGTGAATGAGCGCGGAGACCGGCGTCGGACCTTCCATCGCGTCCGGCAGCCAGGTGTGCAGCAGGAACTGCGCCGACTTGCCCATGGCGCCAACGAACAGCATCAGGCAGATCACCGTCAGCATGTCGAAGTTCCAGCTCAGGAAATGGATGGTCTTTCCCGTCAGCGCCGGCGCCTGCGCAAAGATCGTCTCGAAATCGACCGCACCCGTCACCATGAACAGCGCGAAGATGCCGAGCGCGAAGCCGAAGTCGCCGACGCGGTTGACCACGAAGGCCTTGATCGCTGCCGCATTGGCTTCCGGCTTCTGGTACCAGAAACCGATCAGCAGGTAGCTGGCGAGACCGACGCCTTCCCAGCCGAAGAACATCTGGACGAGGTTGTCCGACGTCACCAGCATCAGCATGGCGAAGGTGAACAGCGACAGGTACGCCATGAAGCGCGGGCGGTACGGGTCCTCGGCCATGTAGCCGATGGAATAGAGGTGCACGAGCGACGACACGGTGGTGACGACGACCAGCATCACCGCCGTCAGCGTGTCGATGCGCAGCGCCCACTCGACCTTGAGATCGCCGGAGAAGATGAACGGCAGCATCCGCACATGGGCGTCCTGATGGAACAGCCCGACCTGCACGAACGCGATCCACGACAGCGCGCAGGAGACAAACAGCAGCGTCGTCGTGATCAGTTCCGCCGCGCGCGAACCCATCGCCGCTGGCTCGACCGGACCATGACCGTGATCGTCGCCATGGGCGTCATGCGCGTGCGCATCGTGACTCTGGGCGCCATGGCCGGAGTCATGGCCGTGTTCTTCCGGCCCGCCGCCGGGATTGCGCGCCCGAGCGCCGGCAATGGCGATGATCGCCGCCAGCACAAAGCCCAGAAGGGGCAGAAATACGATGGCCTGATACATCAGTTGTTGTCCCGACGCATGTCGTTTCCGGAAAACCGTTGGGCACTTTGCCGCGACATGCGTTAGCCCTTCATCAGATTGATGTCTTCAACCGCAATCGACCCGCGATTGCGATAGAACACGACAAGGATCGCAAGCCCGATGGCGGCTTCCGCCGCCGCGACCGTCAGTACGAGGAGCGCGAACACCTGCCCGACGAGATCTCCAAGGAATGATGAGAACGCCACGAAGTTGATGTTGACCGCCAGCAGGATGAGTTCGATCGACATCAGGATGACGATGACGTTCTTGCGGTTGAGGAATATGCCGAAGATCCCGAGCGTGAACAGGATCGCGGCGAGGGTGAGGTAATGGCCGAGCCCGATAATCATGGTTGCAGCCCCTCACCCGACGCGACCTTGCGCACCTCAATGGAATTCGCGGTGTTGCGCGCGTTCTGCGCGGGAATGCTCTGGCGCTTGGCGCTTGGCCGATGATGCAGGGTCAGGACGATGGCCCCGATCATGGCGACCAGCAGGATAAGTCCTGCCGCCTGGAAGAAGTAAATGTAGCGCGTATAGAGTACGAGGCCGAGCGCCCCGGTGTTGCTGATGTCCTGCGGAATCGGCGTGACGATGGACTTCGCCGCGCCGGGGCTGATGACCGCGCCGCCCAGGACCAGCATGAGTTCGATCAGGACCACGATGCCAACCAGCGCGCCGACCGGCAGGTAATTCAGAAAGCCCTGACGTAATTCGACAAAATCGACATCCAGCATCATGACGACGAACAGGAACAGCACGGCGACCGCGCCGACGTAGACGACGATCAGGATCATCGCCAGGAATTCCGCGCCGAGCAGCATGAACAGTCCCGACGCATTGACGAACGTCAGGATCAGGAACAGCACGGAATGAACCGGGTTCCTCGACGCAATGACCATGAACGCGGAGGCGACGCAGACGCCCGCGAACAAATAGAAAAAGAGTGCCGGAAGGATCATCGTTGGATCACCGATACGGCGCGTCGAGCGCGATGTTCTTGGCGATCTCGCGTTCCCAGCGATCGCCATTGGCCAGTAGACGTTCCTTGTCGTAGTAGAGTTCTTCGCGCGTCTCGGTCGCGAACTCGAAGTTCGGCCCCTCGACGATGGCATCGACCGGACAGGCTTCCTGACACAGGCCGCAGTAGATGCACTTCACCATGTCGATATCGTAGCGCGTGGTGCGGCGCGTGCCGTCATTGCGGCGCGGACCGGCTTCAATCGTGATCGCCTGCGCCGGGCAGATCGCCTCACACAGCTTGCAGGCGATGCAGCGCTCTTCGCCGTTCGGATAGCGGCGCAGCACATGCTCGCCACGGAAGCGCGGCGAGATCGGGCCCTTCTCGTGCGGATAGTTCAGCGTCGCCTTCGGCTTGAAGAAGTAACGCATCGTCAGGCCAATGGCCAAGACGAACTCCCAGAAGAAAATCCCGCGTGCGGTTTGATCAAGTCTCATCGCAACCTCACTTCGGCGCCAGGTTGGCGTATTGCAGCACACCCGCGACGATCACAACCATTGCCAGCGAGGCCGGCAAAAACACCTTCCAGCCCAGACGCATCAACTGGTCGTAGCGGTAGCGCGGCACGAACGCCTTGACCAAGGCGAACATGAAGAAAATGAACAGCAGCTTGAGCAGGAACCACACGATGCCCGGCACCCACGTAAACGGCGCGACCTGGAATGGCGGAAGCCAGCCGCCGAGGAACAGGATCGTGCCCATGGCGCACATCGTCGCGATGGCGACGTATTCGCCCAGCATGAACATCATGTAGGGCGTCGAGCCGTATTCGACCATGAATCCCGCGACGAGTTCGGATTCCGCCTCGACGAGATCGAACGGCGGACGGTTGGTTTCCGCGAGCGCCGACACAAAGAAGATGACGAACATCGGAAACAGCGGCAGCCAGTACCAGCCGAACATGCCGTACTTGCCATCCTGCGCCTCGACGACTTCGGTGAGGTTCAGCGAGCCGACGCAGAGCAAGACGGTGATGATGACGAAACCGATGGAGACTTCGTAGGACACCATCTGCGCGGCGGAACGCAGCGCGGCGAGGAAGGGATATTTCGAGTTCGACGCCCAGCCCGCCATGATGACGCCGTAGACCATCAGCGACGAGATCGCGAAGATATAGAGAACGCCGACGTTGATGTCCGCAATCAGCCAGCCGGCGCTGACCGGAATGACGGCCCAGGCCGCAAGCGCCAGCACGCAAGTGACGAACGGCGCCAGCAGGAAGACACCCTTGTTGGCGCCTGCCGGAATGGTCGGCTCCTTGAGGACGAACTTCAGCAAGTCGGCGAAGGATTGCAGCAGGCCCCACGGGCCAACGACATTCGGGCCACGGCGCAACTGCACGGCTGCCCAGATCTTGCGGTCGGCATAGAGAATGTACGCAATGGCGATCAGCAGTACGACGAGCATGAGGACGCTCTGCGCCACCATGACGATCAACGGCCAGAGATAGGTGGTCCAGAGTTCGTCCACGATTTACTCCGCCGCCGTCATGGTTGCCGCGCCTTCGGCGAGTGCGGAACATTCCGCCATCACGGCAGAAGCACGCGCAATCGGATTGGTCATGTAGAAATCCTCGACGCAGGAGCGCAGCACGCCCTTGTCCGCCGCGCCACCAAGACCCGCAAGCTTGCGCACGTCGCCGGGTTCACCCGCGGCGATTTCGTCGAGATGTTGCAGGTGCGGATGCGCCTTGAACATCGCGGTGCGCAAGGCGCTGAGCGAGTCATAGGAAAGTTTCTGCCCGAGATGTTCGGACAGTGCGCGCAAGATCGCCCAATCCTCACGGGCTTCGCCCGGCGGGAACACGGCGCGGTTCGCCATCTGCACCCGGCCCTCGGTATTGACGTAAATGCCGGATTTCTCGGTGTAGGCCGCGCCCGGCAGGATGACGTCGGCGCGGTGCGCCGAGCGGTCGCCATGGCTGCCGATGTAGACAACGAAGGTACCGCGCGCCATTTCGATTTCATCGGCACCCAAGAGGAACACCAGATCGAGCGCGCCCGAAACCGCCATTTCGCTCGCACGCAAGCCGCCCTGACCCGGCACAAAACCAATATCGAGGCCGCCGACACGCGACGCCGCCGAATGCAGCACCGCAAAGCCGTTCCAGCCATCCTTGATGGTGCCCAGTTCAACAGCCGCCTTCGCCGCGAGCGATGCAATCGCCGCACCGTCCGGACGCGACAGCGCGCCCTGCCCGACAATCACCATCGGACGTTCGGCCTTCTTGAGAATATCTGCGAAGGCGTGCTTGCCGCCGATCACGTCGGTGAGCGTCTCGATGCCGGCGCCGAGATAATCGTGGGTGTAAGTCAGATCAGCCTTCTCGCCGATCACACCGACCGGGAATTTTCCGGCGCGCCAGCGCTTGCGGATGCGCGCGTTGAGAACGGCAGATTCCTTGCGTGGATTGGAACCGATAATCAGCAGCGCATCGGCCTGCTCGATGCCGGCAACGGACGGGTTGAAGATGTAGCTGGCGCGGCCCCAGGCGGGATCAAGCCGCGAGCCGTCCTGACGGCAGTCGAGGTTCTTGATGTTGAGCCGCGTCAGCAGGTCCTTCAGCGCAAACATTTCTTCGGTCGAAGCCAGATCGCCCGCAATCGCGCCGGTGCGGCCAATCGAGGTCGTCTTCAGTTTGGCGGAGATCGCGGCGAAGGCTTCGCTCCACGATGCCGGACGCAGCTTGCCGTTGTCGCGGATATACGGCTGGTCGAGCCGCTGGGTGCGCAGGCCGTCGATGACGTGGCGGGTCTTGTCGGAAATCCACTCCTCGTTCACGTCCTCGTTGACGCGCGGAAGAATGCGCATCACTTCGCGGCCGCGCGAGTCGACACGGATGGCAGAACCGAGCGCATCCATCACGTCGATAGATTCCGTCTTGTTCAGTTCCCACGGACGCGCGGCGAAGGCGTAAGGCTTCGAGGTCAGCGCGCCGACCGGGCACAGATCGACGACGTTGCCCTGCAACTCGGAGGTCATCGCGGTTTCGAGGTAGGTCGTGATCTCCATGTCCTCGCCGCGGCCAATCGCGCCGAGTTCTGGCACGCCGGCGATTTCCGTCGCGAAACGGACGCAACGGGTGCACTGGATGCAGCGGTTCATCGACGTCTTGACCAGCGCGCCGATATACTTGTCCTCGACGCCGCGCTTGTTTTCGGCAAAGCGCGTCGCATCGACGCCATAGGCCATCGACTGGTCCTGCAGATCGCACTCGCCGCCCTGATCGCAGATCGGGCAATCCAGCGGATGGTTGATCAGCAGGAATTCCATGATGCCTTCGCGCGCCTTCTTCACCATCGGCGTGCGGGTATTGAGAATCTTCGGTGTTCCGTCCTTGTTCGGCGGCAGTTCGCGCACGGCGAGCGCGCAGGACGCCTGCGGCTTCGGCATGCCGACGACTTCGATCAGGCACATGCGGCAGTTGCCGGCAATCGACAGCCGTTCGTGGAAGCAGAAGCGCGGGATTTCCGCACCCGCGGCTTCGCACGCCTGCAGGAGCGTATACTCCGGCGGGACGTCTACTTCGTTGCCGTCAACGATGATCTTGGTCATGCGGCGCGCTCATGTTCGGGCAGGCACTGGGCGGTCTTCCACAACTGCGCCGCGGACAGCCGCTCCCAGCCAAAGGCGTGGTCGCTCGGCCCGTGCTTGCGCAGATAGTCGAGCCGTTCGACCCCTTCCGCGACCTGCGGACGATGGCCTTTCGGGATCCACCACATGACGAGCTTGGCTCCCTCGATGGGCGCAAACCATTCGTCGCGGCGCTTGTACATGCGCTTGTGCAGCGTCTGCCAGACAAACCGCTCCAGCGCTTCGACATCGCGCCATACGGTGAGGTTGGGAAGAATCTCCGGGTCATCATAGACGCGCATGTTCATGGCATGGCCGGTCTCGTCGTGCAGACGCCAGACGAACCCGTCGATCTGCTCGGCGAGCTTGTGCACGCGGTCCACGTTCGCCAGAAACTCCGCCATCCGCGGATCGCTCAGCGGATAACGGTTTCGCGAAATATTGAACTGGGCGAGGTGCTGCGCGGCCATTGTCTACTCCGCCGCCTCGTGAACATGCACATGTGCGCTGCCGGCGCGCGCGGTGTATTCGTCGATGCGCTTCTCGATCTCGGGACGGAAGTGCCGCAGCAGACCCTGCACCGGCCAGACCGCGCCTTCGCCGAACGCGCAGATGGTGTGGCCTTCGATCTGCTTGGTCACATTGAACAGCAGGTCGATTTCTTCCTTGCGCGCGCGGCCTTCGGTCATGCGCGTCAGCAAGCGCCAGATCCAGCCCATGCCTTCGCGGCACGGCGTGCACTGGCCGCAGCTCTCGTGCTTGTAGAAATACGAGATCCTCGCCATGGCGCGGATGATGTCGGTGGACTTGTCCATCACGATGATGGCCGCAGTACCGAGCGACGACTTCACGGCAGCGCAACCGTCGAAATCCATCTGCAGCGGGTCGCATTGCGCGGCCGGCACGATGGGCATCGACGAACCGCCCGGAATGACCGCGAGCAGATTGTCCCAGCCGCCGCGCACGCCACCGGCATGACGTTCGATGAGTTCGCGCAACGGCGTTCCCATCGCATCTTCGACGGTGCACGGCTTCTCGACGTGACCGGAGATGCAATAGAGCTTGGTGCCGGTGTTGTTCGGGCGGCCAATCGAGGAGAACCACGCCGCGCCACGCCGCATGATGTCCGGCACCTGCGCAATCGTCTCGACGTTGTTGACCGTCGTCGGGCAGCCATAGAGGCCGACGTTGGCCGGGAACGGCGGCTTGAGCCGCGGCTGGCCCTTCTTGCCTTCGAGGCTTTCAAGCAACGCCGTCTCTTCGCCGCAGATATAGGCGCCCGCGCCGTGATGGACGTAAAGTTCAAAGTCGTAGCCGTGAATGTTGTTCTTGCCGATCAGCCTGGCTTCGTAAGCCTGGTCGATGGCGGCCTGCAGCCGCTGACGCTCGCGGATGAATTCACCGCGCACGTAGATGTAGCCCGCGACCGCGCCCATGGCGAAGCCGGCAATCAGGCAGCCCTCGATGAGCAGATGCGGATCGTGCCGCATGATCTCGCGGTCCTTGCAGGTGCCAGGCTCGGACTCGTCGGCATTGACGACGAGATAGCTCGGCCGGCCGTCCTTGGATTCCTTCGGCATGAACGACCACTTGAGGCCGGTCGGGAAGCCCGCGCCGCCGCGGCCGCGCTGACCGGAAACCTTCATCTCGTTGATGATGCCGTCGCGGCCCTTCTCGATAATGGCTTTGGTGCCGTCCCAGCCGCCGCGCTTCTTCGCGCCTTCGAGGCCGAAGTCGCCGGTGTTGTAGAGGTTCTTGAAGATGCGATCCTTGTCATCGAGCATCGTTCAGGCCTTGACGGTCTTGAGGGTGGTTGCGCCGCCAACCGGCGCGGAAAACTGGCGATCGACCTGCGGGCCGGGCTTTGGCGGATTGCCTTCGGCAAAACCGTCGAGCACCTTGTTGAAATTCTCGGGCGTCAGGTCTTCATAGGTGTCGTTCCAGATCAGCACCATCGGCGCGTTCACGCAGGCACCGAGGCATTCGACTTCTTCCCACGAGAAATTGCCGTCCACTGAGACGTGGAACGGATCGTGATGGATGCGATCCTTGCAGGCCTTGATGATGCCGTCGGAGCCGCGCAGCATGCACGGCGTCGTGCCGCACACTTGGACGTGCGCCTTCTTGCCGACCGGCGACAGCAGGAACATCGTGTAGAAGGTCGCGACTTCCAGAACGCGGATGTAGGCCATGCCCAGCATCTGCGCGACGTTCTCGATGGCCTTCTGCGGCAGCCAGCCGTGATGCTGCTCCTGCGCGCGCCACAGCAACGGAATCACCGCCGACTGCTGGCGGTCTTCGGGATAGCGCGCGATCAGCACCTTGGCCCAGTCCAGATTCTCCTTGGTGAAGGCGAAACTGTCGGGCTGCTTCTCTGGCGGCGCGAGGCGGCGGTTAGCCATGGTGAACTCGTTGTCTTCGCTTTACTTGGGTCTACTACTTGACGGTCCTGCAGCTCGACGTATCGCCGCTCTGCACCAGCACCGAACACCACACCACGGTGCGTTACTTCTTCAGGACGAAGAAGATGAACTGGCCGTTATTGGTGTCGGTATGAATGATGTCGTAGCCCTGCTGCAGATAGCCGGCCACGGTCGGCTTGTCCTGCGCTGGCGGCTGCGCCTGCGCAAATGCGGCTGACGGAAGCGCCGCGATTGCGACCGAGAGTATCGTGCGTGCAAGCATATTCATCGATCCACCTCTCCGAAAACGATATCAATGGAGCCAAGGATGGCGGAGACGTCCGCCAGCATGTGGCCGCGGCACAGGAAATCCATCGCCTGCAGATGCGCAAAGCCCGGCGCACGGATCTTGCACTTGTAAGGTTTGTTGCTGCCGTCCGAGACGAGATAGACGCCGAACTCGCCCTTGGGTGCTTCGACGGCGGCATAGACTTCGCCGGCCGGAACGTGGAAGCCCTCGGTGTAGAGTTTGAAGTGATGGATCAGCGCTTCCATCGACTGCTTCATCTCGCTGCGCTTGGGCGGCACCACCTTGTTATCGACGGCCGAAACAGGCCCCTGCCCGTCGGGCGCGCGCAATTTGGCGATGCACTGCTTCATGATGCGGATCGACTGGCGCATCTCTTCCATGCGGATGCAGTAACGGTCGTAGCAATCGCCGTTCTTGCCAATCGGAATATCGAAATCCATTTCGGCGTAGCACTCGTAAAGCTGCGCCTTGCGCAGGTCCCACGTCGCACCCGAGCCGCGCACCATCACGCCCGAGAAGCCCCACGCCCATGCCTGCTCCAGCGTCACCACGCCGATGTCGGCGTTGCGCTGCTTGAAGATGCGGTTGTTGGTGAGCAATCCCTCAATGTCGTCGCAGACCTTGAGGAACGGGTCGCAGAACGCCTCGATATCGTCGATCAGCTTGACCGGCAGGTCCTGATGCACGCCGCCGACGCGGAAATACGCCGCGTGCATGCGCGAGCCTGAGGCCCGTTCGTAGAAGATCATCAGCTTTTCGCGTTCCTCGAAGCCCCACAGCGGCGGCGTCAGCGCGCCGACGTCGAGCGCCTGCGTGGTGACGTTGAGGATATGCGACATGATGCGGCCGATTTCGGAATACAGCACGCGGATAAGCTGCGCACGGCGCGGCACTTCAAGACCCAGCAGCTTTTCGGCGGCCAGGCAGAAGGCGTGCTCCTGGTTCATCGGCGCGACGTAGTCGAGCCGGTCGAAATACGGGATCGCCTGCAGATAGGTCTTCTGCTCGATCAGCTTTTCGGTGCCGCGATGCAGGAGGCCGATATGCGGATCGACGCGCTCGACGACTTCGCCGTCGAGTTCAAGCACCAGACGCAGCACGCCGTGCGCCGACGGATGCTGTGGCCCGAAGTTGATCGTGAAATTGCGGAGCGAAGCCTCAGACATTTCCGCCCCCGCCGCTGATCAGCCGTGGCGCGCGACCACGCCACGACAAGCCGATCCATGCCGCAAACAAAGCCACAAGGCTCCCGGCAAAGACCGAATTGAAACTGCCCATGTGCGACCAGACCTTCACGTAAACGAACTCAAGCACGACCGAGACCACGACTGCGCCCGGCAGCACGATCCACCACGGCCGGGCCACAAGGCCAAGAACCATCCCGCCAATCATGCGAAGCGGGTCCAGAACAAGCAGCACCACCGCAAGAATGGGGCGCCAGAAGTTGCTGAGCAGTTCAACCATCTTCAGTTGCCTGTCTTCGCCTTCTCATCGCCCGGCAGCACGTAGTCGGTTCCTTCCCACGGCGACAGGAAATCGAACGTGCGGAATTCCTGGTTGAGCCTGACCGGCTCGTAAACCACGCGCTTCTGCTCGTCGTCGTAGCGAACCTCGACGTAGCCGGTGAGCGGGAAATCCTTGCGCAGCGGATGGCCGTCAAAGCCGTAATCGGTCAGCAGGCGGCGCATATCCGGGTGTCCGGTGAACAGCACGCCGTAGAGATCGTAGGCTTCGCGCTCGAACCAGTCGGCGCCGACAAACACGCCGATGATGGACGCCACCGGCGTTGCCTCGTCGGTCATGATCTTGACGCGCAGGCGCGTATTCCGCGCCGGCGACAGCAGGTGATAGACGACATCGAAACGCTGCTCGCGCGCCGGCCAGTCGATTGCCGTTACGTCGATGATGTTGATGTAGGCGCAGCGCGGATCGTCACGCAGGAACGTCATCACCTTCACGATGTCGGCGGCATTCGCCGTCACCGTGAGTTCGTTGAACGCAACGGACGCGCCCGTCACCGCGCCCGGAAGCGCGGTGGCAATCATCGCACCAATGTCTTCTAGCTTTTCCATTTCAGCGTTCGATCGTTCCGATGCGGCGGATTTTCTTCTGCAGCAGCAGCACGCCGTACAGCAGCGCCTCTGCGGTCGGCGGGCAGCCCGGCACGTAGATATCGACCGGGACGATGCGGTCGCAGCCGCGCACCACCGAGTACGAGTAGTGGTAGTAGCCCCCGCCATTGGCACACGAGCCCATCGAGATAACGTAACGCGGCTCCGGCATCTGGTCGTAGACCTTGCGCAGCGCCGGGGCCATTTTGTTGGTCAGCGTGCCGGCGACGATCATGACGTCGGACTGGCGCGGAGACGCGCGCGGCGCGAAGCCGAAACGCTCGGCGTCGTAGCGCGGCATCGACATGTGGATCATCTCGACCGCGCAGCATGCGAGGCCGAATGTCATCCACATCAACGAGCCGGTGCGGGCCCAGGTAATCAGGTCGTCGGCGGTGGTGAGCAGAAAGCCCTTGTCGGCGAGTTCGTCGTTGAGGCCGACGAAGAACGAGTCGTCCGCGCCGACCGGCTTGCCGGTACGCGGATCGAGAATTCCGGTGGATGCGGATGCGGTAAGGGTCATGCCGGCACTCTCAATCCCACTCGAGCGCACCCTTGCGCCACTCATAGATGAAACCGATGGTCAGGACGGCGAGGAAAACCATCATCGACCAGAACCCGAACAGGCCGATCTGGCCAAAGGCCACCGCCCACGGAAACAGGAACGCCACTTCGAGGTCGAAGATGATGAAAAGGATGGCAACAAGATAAAACCGCACGTCGAACTTCATGCGCGCGTCGTCGAAGGCATTGAAGCCGCACTCGTAGGCCGAGAGCTTTTCCGGATCCGGGTTCGAGTAGGCGACGATGAAGGGAACCACCAGCAGCGCAACGCCAATACCCATCGCCACCGCGATGAACACGACCAGCGGAAGATAGTCCTTCAAAATCTCGCTCATCGCGATCTCATCTCTCGCAACCGGCAATCCACCAGTCCGCACCATTCGCGCGTACCGGATTGCTGCCGCCCAACCCCTCAGGCAAGCCCAAGCCCTGATCCACCGCCGTTTGGAAAGATTCAACGGCCATGGGTCAAGACCCCGCCACTTCTCGCAAAAATCTCTCGAAGTTCGATGGGATTCGTTGCGGAACTGACATTCGGAGCCTTACCGCAGGGCACCATGGGTGGCAAGTCGAACCGAAAGATAGGTTGTTCACGGAATAAGTGATGCGCGCGTGACGGTTACGCACAACGGCATACCTCGGCGCGACCCTGCACAGCAGCTTCGCTAGAGTTGCGCAAGGATCGTGCGATTCGACCTCGCGCACGGCCACATTCCACGACCTCGAACCGCTCCCAGATGGCCAATCCGAAACCACTGCTGACCAAGAAACGTCTGGCCCAGATCGACCAGACATTGCGCGAGGCGTTGCAGGCGCAGCAGCAAAACCGGCTGGCTGAGGCGGAAGCCGGCTATCGCGCCGTACTGGCGCTTAAACCCACCCATTTCGACGCCCTGCACCTGCTGAGTGTCGTCTGTTACAGCCGTGGGCAACATGCCGAGGCGCTGCATCTGATTGCGGCGGCACTGAAAACCCGGCCGGAATTCCCAGACGCGCTCTCCAACCACGTGTTGGATGGTCCGACACGCCGGTCTAAAAGATTATTTAGAGCGAATTGTCGGCCTAACGGATTGTAGCTTTAGCAGGATGTTGAAAAAGGGTCTTCCCTTGGGCCCGCTAGCGTGATTCCGTCTTGTTAACGCAGGACGGAGGTGAGCGATGCGCGGGATGGATGAGAGATCGGGGTCGCTGTTTTCATACGTCGATCTTGAAGGGCGGATTCCGCAT